>JBAYYO010000185.1:0-4781 GCA_041672985.1 Syntrophomonas sp.
CCAATAATCTCTCTAATCTTGTCAGGGTGAATCTGCATGCGTATCATTTGCGGAGCATATGGTGATAGTTCCGGGTTAGGTGTGTCGATTGCCGCCAGCATTGTCTCCATGATAAACATTCTACCCTCACGTGCTTTGCTAAGGGCAGCCGCAACTATTTCACGATTGACACCACTAATCTTAATATCCATCTGCAGAGCCGTGACTCCCTTGGCCGTACCAGCCAGCTTAAAATCCATGTCGCCCAGCGCATCTTCAATACCCTGAATATCACTCAATATGGCAAATTTGTCCTCGCCTTTGACTAACCCCATAGCAATGCCAGATACCGGCGCTTTGATGGGGACACCGGCATGCATCAATGACATGGTGCTGCCACATACACTCCCCATGGAACTGGAGCCATTAGATTCCAGAACTTCTGATACTACTCTAATGGTGTAGGGGAAATCCTCAACTGATGGAATAACGGCCAATAACGCTCTTTCTGCCAGAGCCCCATGACCTATATCTCTTCGGCTGGGTCCGCGCATGGGTTTGGTTTCACCCACACTGTAAGGCGGGAAATTATAGTGATGAATATATCGCTTGGTTTCTTCAATTCCCAGACCGTCCAGGATCTGATTTTCGCGGATCGGCCCCAGGGTAGTAACTGACAATACCTGGGTCTGACCCCTGGTGAATAAGCCGGAGCCATGTGGTCTGGGCAGGAAGCCCACTTCACAGCTAATCTTTCTTATTTCATCAAGTTTTCTTCCATCTACCCGGTCGCCTTCATCCAGGATCATTTTGCGGACAATTTCTTTGAGCAGCTTGTCCACCAGCGCTGCGATCTGTTTTCCTTCTTCGGGGTATATATCCTTGAAATGTTCCAGGACGGCCTCCCGGGCTTCATCCATATGCGCTTCCCGGGATTTCTTCTCCGGGTTCTTCACCGCTGCTTCCAAGCTGGAGGTGGCAAATTCTCTTACCGCACTCTCCATCTGCTCATCTACGCTTACGGCGGCTACTTCTAGTTTGGGTTTCCCCAGTTCACTCACTATTGGCTCCAGGAAAGCTACCAGCCTCTTTATTTCTTCATGAGCAAAGAATATAGCCTCCAATATGGTTGCCTCTGGAACTTCGTTGGCGTGACCCTCTACCATCATAATGGCCTCACTGGTACCCGCTACTACTAAATGCAAATCGCTTTGATGGTGCTGTTCGACGGTCGGGTTTATGATCAGCTGGCCATCTATCAGGCCCACTATAACTGCCGCCACCGGTCCCCCAAAGGGTATGTTGGAAACACCGAGAGCTACTGATGCTCCGATTATGGCGGTAATGTCCGGAGAATTATCCTTCTCTACTGATAAGATGGTAGCCACTATCTGCAGGTCATTTTTATAAGCCTTGGGGAAAAGCGGTCGAATGGGGCGGTCTATCTGACGGGCTGAAAGAGTGGCATTTTCCGTAGCCCGGCCCTCTCTCTTAATAAATCCGCCCGGGATTTTCCCTACTGCATATTGTTTTTCTTCGTATTCCACGGTTAAAGGGAAGAAATCCAATCCTTCCCGGGGAGCTGATGCTGTAGCTGTTACTAACACAACTGTTTCTCCATACCTCACCAGCGCTGACCCATTAGCCTGTTTGGCTACCTGGCCTACTTCTATCACCAGCGGTCTGCCGGCAACCTCAATTTGGTATCTATGAACGATGGTAAACTCCTCCTTTCTCTGTACCTGTATAAAGTTAAAGAGCGGCATTCCGCTCTTTACCTGCGTAGACCTAAACGAGTAACGATGTTACGATAACGGTCAAAGTCGCTTTTCTTCAGATAATCCAGAAGAGAGCGCCTTTGTCCAACCATTTTCAATAAGCCTCTTCTGGAATGATGATCTTTTTTATTGGCTTTAAGATGTTCATTTAAATAGTTTATTCTATCGGTAAGAATAGCTATTTGCACTTCCGGTGATCCAGTATCATTCTCGTGCACTTGATAAGCCTTGATTATTTCCTGCTTTTTCTCTGTAGACAGAGCCACGCTTTTCACCTCCTCACTTATAAACGCCACTGACCAAGACTGACGTCGGTGAATCGCCAAACCTAGCCGATGGTTACCGGGTATTAATATATTTTGATAAACCAGGTCCAAGACCTTGCCGCTCTCTAATAATTAATATATGGATCTAAATAAAAATATATCCGATTTATAACAGAGTTATTCTAACATAGTGCTAATTAAAAGTAAACTTGAGTCCTGTGTAACGGTATTATAGCGACCACGGAGGTTGATCATATTAATCCCCACTATAAGACCGGGAAATCTCCAGGGCTTTATCCCTATCCCTGGTTATCTGGGCAATCAATTCCTCCAGAGATGCAAACCGTTTTTCATCCCTCAGTTTTTCCAGAAAATATAAGCGGATATTTTGATCGTATATATCGCCTGTAAAGTCTATCAGATGTGCTTCAATTGACAACGGGTATTCCTGGTGAAAGGTGGGTTTGCTGCCGATGTTAACCACACAGTGGTAAGTTTTGGCGCCCAATCCCGCCCGAGCCGCATAGACACCCTTGCCCGGCACGTTAAATATAGGTTCAATCCCTATATTGGCGGTGGGAAACCCAATCGTGGCACCACGGTGTTCCCCTTCAATTACTACTCCTTCAATTATAGGATGATAACCCAGCATGTTGTAGGCGTTCGTAATGTCCCCATCTTCCAGAGATTTTCTTATCAGACTGCTTGATATCGGTTCTCCGGCGAACTCAACCGGAGCTATAATGTTAACCTTGAAACCCATTTGCTCTCCAATTTGCTGTAACAGCTCGGGGGTTCCCGCGCCGCGGTGTCCGAAGGAGTAATTGAAGCCTACAAAGACTTCGCGGACATTCAATCCCGTAATTAGGATCTTTTCTACAAATTGCTGGGGTGACCAACGGGCGATTTCATGAGTAAAAGGAGTATAGATAAGGGTGTCCATACCTTGCTTTTCTAAAAACGCGGCCTTGTGGTAAGGCGTAAGCAGCAAACGGGGTGCCCTTTCCGGGATAAGCACCTGAGCCGGATGAGGCTCGAAAATAAAGGCCAGCGATTGCCCCCCATGGGCGGCAGCCTTGTCAACCACTGCCTGAATTAAAACCTGATGACCTTTATGTACTCCATCAAAATTACCCAGGGCCAGATAAACCGGCCTGGTTCTATCCTGAAAGTTTTCAATCCCCACAACTGTATTCATTGGTGCATCTCCTTGAAAATAGATTTATTGCCCTGCGGCAGAGACATATATCTCTCCTACGGCTGCTATTATGATTCGTTCAATATAAACGGTCATCTTATTTAAACACCTTAAGAGGTTTCAATACAACCTCTTTCTCTTCGGTTATACATTCGCCTATGGAAACAAGCCGGTACTGCGGATCATAAATTCTAATGAGTCCGGCGGGAAGTATTGCATTTATGGAAACCCGGTTCCCATTTAGTATCCTATGCAGTTGGTCCATGTCCACCGTAATCTGCCCAAGATGATCAAGAGGATAATCGACGGCTTTTATTAATTCGTGCAGATTATCCTTTTGCTGCTCAATTTCTTCTAATGAATAGGATTCGTCAATGGTAAACACTCCGGCCCGGATGCGAGTTAATGCTGATAAGTAGGCTCCCGTCCCCAAATCCTGGCCCATGTCGTGGCACAGGGTCCTAATATAGGTGCCCTTCGAACAGCTCACTTCCAGGCTCAGCACGGGTCTGCCTTCACTATCTTTATCTATGTCCAATAGTCGGATGTATTGAATCGTTATTGGGCGAGCTTCTCTATCAACTATTATCCCCTGGCGGGCCAGTTCATACAACCTGTCTCCCTTATGGTGTACGGCCGAATACATGGGCGGCACTTGCAGTATATTGCCGGTATATTTTCCCAGCAGGCCGCTTAAAGCATCTTCATTAAATTGAATGTGCGGCTCATATACTATATTCCCCCACGCATCCTCAGTATCGGATGTCCCCCCCAGAGTCATGGCAGCCTGATATACCTTGTCTGTTTCACTCACATATTCAATAAGTCGGGTTGCAAAACCAACTGCCACTGGCAATACACCTTGAGCCATTGGATCAAGGGTGCCAAGATGACCGAATTTATTTTTGGGAAGTATTTTTTTTAGTCTTTTTATAACATCAAAGGAGGTCATGCCCGGTGCTTTATTTACATTGAAAAAACCGTCCACCTAACTGACCACGCTCTCCACCGCCAAAATCACCTGTCGCTCAGCTTCTTCCATGGTTCCATCCCGCTGTGCTCCGGCCGCCCTCTGGTGGCCGCCACCGCCGAATTGGGCTGCAATAGCAGCCACATCAACGCCTCCCCTGGAACGAAAACCAACTTTAATGAGCCCGGGGCTCAATTCTCTGAACAGAACTCCTACCTCTACCCCTTTAATCGTCAAGGAGTAGTTGATTATACCCTCCGGACATATTTCCAAGGCCTCAATTGCCTTTATATCATCATAATTCAATATCATCCAAGCAATTTTACCATCGCTGCTGAAATTTATGCTTTGCAGGGCCAGGCACAATAACATAACTTCCTCTTTGCTTTTGGATCTGAATAGATTGAGCTTTACTTTGTCCAGATCCACTCCCTTATCCATCAAAGCGGCGGCAATCTTAAAAGTTTTACTGGTGGTACTGTTGTGCTGAAAACCGCCGGTATCCTGGACTATGCCAATATATAACGCATTGGCCATGTCGGCATCTATTTCCACCTTTAAACGCAGTAATAGTTCATATACCAGTTCCG
>JBAYYO010000186.1:0-4772 GCA_041672985.1 Syntrophomonas sp.
AAAATAAAAAACACTCTGGGCCGTCCGCTACAAATTCTCAGCTGTGTGTATGAGCGCTATGTTCTGACGGCTTTCGTCGAGGTAGAGTAACAATTCGCGGCTTGGTTAAATAACTCGGGGCCTGACTGAACTGCTCCCCGTCAAGTAGACAGGAAAAAATATAAATCCTTAAGCGACTCTTGGGGCTTGGTTCCGAAATTCCATCGGAGCCAAGCCATTTAGTTTTTTCTGGTATCTCTCATGATTGTAGAAGTGAATATATTCTTTAACAGCATCGAATAGTTCTTGGTACGTTTCGAATTTCTGTAAGTAGTACATTTCAGATTTCAACGTACCCCAAAACCCTTCCATAGGCCCATTATCAATGCATCGACTTACACGTGACATACTTTGAGTACAACCAGCTTCATCCAGTTTTCTCTTAAAGAACCTAGAAGTGTACTGGAAACCTCGATCACTATGAAACAGAGGTGAGACTTTTGGGTTACATTGCATGGCTAGGGCAAAGTTACTAAAGACCAGCTCATTATTATTGCTACGCCCCAACGTGTAAGCAACAATAGATCGATCACCTAAATCCAGAATGGCACTCAGATAAGCCTTCTGACCATTGCCATACTTGAATTCTGTGACATCCGTTAGCCATTTCTTGTTAATACCATCAGCTTCAAAGTTACGATCCAAGATATTTTCAGCAGTTATCTGCGGAGTCGAAGAAATATAGTTCTTCCTTTTTCGGCGAATAATAGACTTCAAGTTTCTTAATCTCATGAGTCTGCGGATACGTTTCACATTGTATGCGGTGCCGCCCTGACGATTTAAGGCCATGGTTATCCTGCGATATCCATAAATGCCTTTCACAGAGGTATATATAGCAAGAATTTGCGAGGTTAGGAGTTGGTTTTCGATATCGTGTTTGGTTAATTTATGGTTGGTCCATTTGTAGTATGCAGCTCTGGATATTTTCAGTATCTTGCATAGTTCTAAGACGGGATGTCCCTTTTTCTCATGCAATTCCTTTATCGTGAGGTATTGGGCTTCTCGCCTGACTGAGCTGAGATCAACCCCCTTTCTATTTCGTTGGCTTTTTTTAAAACATCGTTCTCAATTTGCAAATACCTGTTTCTAGCTTCAAGCAGTTTGTTCTCCGCTTGTAACCGCTCAAATTCATTCATATCTTCCAGGTCCTTGCCTTTGCCACGATTGTCTTTTAGTCCTGTAACACCACGTTCTGTGTACTTCTTGACCCAACTGTAAACCTGGTTGTTTCAGCTAACCTAAAAAGTCCAGAAGCTGATGGAGTTGCCTGACCAAGAGTTGCTGGATATAATGACCATATCTTAGGGAAAGGAAAAGACGCCTCTTTTTTGTGTGCTAATGCTACAACAGAAGCACAAGAAGCGTCCCCCAAATGTATGGTAATTGTAACAAACTATCAACTTGATTGGAACCCCGAAAAGGGAGTTTTTTGTTAGGAGCGCGGAGCAGAATTCATGTCCTTGTTGCAATGGGTACTTAAAGGTAATTGGTAGCTGTCCTAGACAATGTATTGATGACCGGGGAGAAAACAGAACCCTGATCATTCGTAGGTTACGATGCGTTGAATGTAAACGAATTCATCACGAACTTCCCGATATACTTATCCCCTATAAACGTCATGTCAGTAAAAGCATTGAAGCAGTGATCAGCAATGATTTGCCACTTAACGTTTACTCCGATGAATCTACCCTAGCCCGGTGGAGAAGCTGGTTTAAGGGATTGGTCAATTACTTTCAAGGTTGCCTGGAATCGATTAATATCCGCTATGGCATAGAGTCTGTGGAAGATAGATCCAGTCTTCCTCAGTCCAAGCTCCAAAGGATTTGGCATTATGTAGGGAACGCTCCGGGATGGCTGTCCAGAGTTGTCCGTCCCATAGTTAATTTAAATTTATGGCGACATACCCGTTCCGCATTTTGTCCATAATGATATAGATTTACACTCATGCTGAAACCATAAAAAGGAGCGATCAGCATGAGAGATCACAAGAAGGCAGAAGAGATGGCCGCCCAGCGGGTGCAGTTATTGTCCCCGCTACTGGCTGAAGGCCTAGATAATGGCCAAGCAAAAGTAATCCGAGCCAGGATATGCGAACAGAGCGGTATATCCGAGCGCACCCTGCGCAGATACCTGGCACAGTACAGGAAAGATGGTTTTAGTGGACTCAAACCCAAAGGTAAGGGTCAGCACCGCAGCGGGGAAGCAATACCGATTAACATCATGGAACAGGCCATTCTTTTGCGGCGCCAGGTACCAAGCCGTAGTATTGCACAGATAATTCAAATCCTAGAATGGGAGGGGTTAGTAGAGCCAGGGCAGATCAAGCGCAGTACCCTGCAGGAGAAATTAGCTGAACGCGGCTACAGTGCCAGGCACATGAAAATGTATGCTGATACCGGTACCGCTGCCAGACGATACCAGAAGAAATACCGCAACCAGCTCTGGCACTCCGATATTAAATATGCGATTTATCTACCCATAGGCAAGGATGGGAAAAAGAAGCAGGTCTACTTGGTGACCTTCGTAGATGATGCCACTCGTTTCATCCTGCATGGTCAGTTTTACCCCACCTTAGACCAGGTAATAGTAGAAGATGCCTTTCGTCAGGCCATTTTAAAATATGGTGTACCTGAAAAAGTATACTTCGATAACGGCAGCCAGTACCGAACCAAATGGATGAATAGAGCCTGCGCTAAAATGGGAATCCGCTTGCTCTTTGCTAAGCCCTATTCGCCTGAAGCGACCGGCAAACCGGAAAGGTTTAATCGGGTGGTAGATTCTTTTTTGGCCGAAGCTGTCCTGGAAAAACCCCAAACATTAGAGAAATTAAATCAACTGTTTGAGGTATGGCTTGAGGAATGCTATCAGAACAAGCCCCATTCAGGACTGGAAGGAAATATTAGCCCACAGACTGCCTATCGCAGTGACAGGAAAGCTTTAAAGTTTTTAGATCCTGAAACAATCGCCAATGCGTTTCTCCACTGTGAAGAAAGAAAAGTAGATAAAGCTGGATGTATCAGCTTTGCCGGCAAAAAATACGAAGTAGGCCTGAGTTTCATCGGATGCAAAGTAGATGTTATCTATGATCCTGCTGACATTAGTGAGTTAACCATCGAATACGAAGGGCACAAGCCGTTTAAGGCCAGGGAACTAGTTATCGGAGAATGGAGCGCTCCCCGGCCTAAACTGCCCGAGCACTTGCAGCAAGTTCCGGCTGATTCTTCCCGGCTACTGAATGCAGTCGCTAGGAAGAACAAGGAGCGCAAAGAATACCAAACACCGGCCATCTCCTACCGTAATGTAACAAAGGAGGGGTAAGGTATGTTTGAGACGTTCTATCACTTAGAAAGAACACCTTTTTCCAGAGATATACCTACAGATCAATTGTATCAGTCGCATATGCTGGAAGAGACCCTGGGGCGTTTAGAATACACCGCCCAGCGCCAGATGTTTGCAGTTTTAACTGGGGACTGCGGAACCGGGAAGACTACCACCATACGCAAGTTTAAAGAAACACTGGATGCATCTCGGTTTTTGGTAATGTATCTGGCTGATTCCAAACTTACCCCCCGACATTTTTACAAAGGTCTTCTGGAACAGTTGGGTTGTGAGGCCAAGTTTTATCGGGGTGATGCTAAACGCCAATTACATAAAGAGATCGAACTCTTACAGGGTATCCATCATCTACAGCCGGTAGTGATTGTAGATGAAGCACATCTTTTAGATAAGGAAATGCTAGAAGAAGTCCGTTTTTTACTAAACTTCAAAATGGATGCGCAAAGTCCGATGGCTTTAATCCTGGTAGGTCAAAACGAACTCTGGGAACGGCTTAAACTTCAATCCTATGCAGCTATCAGACAACGTATTGATTTACAATGCAAACTGCCCTACTTGGATCGGGCAGAAGTGGGCGAATATGTAAAACGACACCTGGCATACGCCGGTGCCGATCATGATATTTTTTCAGATAGTGCGATAGACGAGATTTTCAGGTTTTCAAGCGGAGCAGCCAGACTGGTAAACAAGGTCTGTACGCATTGTCTGCTTTACGGAGCTCAAAACAACCGAAATATTATTGATGATCACATGGTGAAGTTAGTTATTAAGGGAGAATTAAATTAGTTCTCCCACCCCCAAAGGGGTAATGATTTAAGGTCATAATGTCCGTCAGTATTTGGACAACTTCCACCGTCTATCACTGGACATTATGGGTTAGCAGTAACACCTGGTTATATGAAACCTGAAACTTTTCGGCTGCAGCTATGTAATTTAAGCCATGATCAATACAATAGTTAACGACTTCTAGGCGCTCATCCAGAGTGGTTTTGCGTGCTTTAGTCATAGCGGTTCTCCCTATTTTGTAAGATTTAAGATTGCCTTTATGACCATTATATTTGTTTATCCATTTATGTATAGTGGATCGGTCTGGAATATCGTATTTTAGTGCTAACCGTTCCTCTGATACGCCACTTTGCATGTAATCCTGAACTACCTGTAGCTTAAATTCAGCCGTATAACTATTATTTCCTTGTCTGCTGCGAAATGCTTCAGATCCATATTCTCTGTATCGATTTGCCCATTGTTCAATTGTTCTAACATTGATGCCATATTCTTCAGATAACTTAGAAGGTGACCCTCCGGCAAAGTATTGTTCCAGCAATTCAATTTTTACTTCTGTAGTCAACTTAGGTGTTCGTCCCATAAAAATACCCCCTTCAAAAAGACAGTTTGTT
>JBAYYO010000187.1:0-4766 GCA_041672985.1 Syntrophomonas sp.
GAAAGCCCCGGGCGGTTAAACCCGATTGTATGCGGGCAGTAGTCAAGCTATTGCCCCGCTGGCTCTTATCAAAAGGAGTAATCATTAGTATCTTATGACTTAATGGTTCCATATCCGTCTTGCGCCTATATTTGGGCCTGGATTAATTGAAAACATTCGCAGTAATCGCCTTTTCCGGTCATGATACCCCGATAACGGTTCAAACCCTGAATGGCCTGGTCATAGGCTATGCCATCGATTTGGCTTTTGTGCATTCTTAGAGCTGCCAGCTTGTCCGACATGAAAGAACTGATGTTCTCACTGTAGCCAACTGATTGTAACGGAGTCCAAATTTCATAGCCAAAAACGGTCTTAATTTGCCATACCTCCTTACCGTATTCAGGAAACCAGGGCCCGGCAGCCCGGCGGCATCCTTCCAGTACCAAGCGGTTGGTTATCTGGTGATCGGGAACTGCATCCTGGCTGTGGGGCAGGTAGATTAAAGACGGCTTTTTGGCCCTGAGCAGGGTTACGATGCACCCTAGACTCTCTTTATTAAACTCCAGGTATCCATCGGGAAAATGCAGGAAGGTCAAATCCGTGACCCCCAGTGAATGAGCAGCAGCTGTTGCTTCACCTTCCCTGAGCCTAGCTAGATCCTCGGACTTATGCTGCAGGCTGCCAGCCTCTCCGGAACTCATATATACTATGGAGACTGGTTTACCTTGTTGAACATGTCGGGCGATGCTCCCGCCACATCCGATTATGTCATCGTCGGGATGAGGAGCGAATACCATTACTGTTTCCATAGCCGCCTCCCCTAAACTGTTCTTATCCTAATTATGGCCAGATTTATATGTAATAGCAATAGGGAATTGAGTCAAGAACCGTCCCCAACTTGCCTTACTTAATGCCTTTGGTCAGTGCGCTCTTTACGGTTACCTGGGGTATGTTGCCCAGCTTCCCGGTTAGGGAGCCAACCTGATCGGTGCTGCCGTCAACAATCAGGGATATGACGGATACGCCCCGGGCCAGGTGGGGAAGGCCCATGCGACCGATAATTAGGTCAGCATGCTCGCTGAGTATTTGATTAACCTTGGCCACTACCTGCCGATCTTCAATTACAATCCCTACCACTCCCAATCGCTTCTCTGCCATTTAAATCCCTCCTTATTCTTAGTGACAAGGAGACAGGTTTGTTGTGTTCTCATCATTGGTTGAGTCCTGGAGGTTCGGGGACAGTAAACCTGTCCCTGTGTCACCTTTCTCTATACAAAGACCGCTTACCCTGAAAAAGCAGAGTAAGCGGTCACACATATCACCATCTATATGATACCCCCTTAAACTGAGCCTGGGCCTTGTTGTCAGGGTTTACAGCAATTCAATTGTTTAGCACTTAAAAATCAGTCTTCTGAGAACCTCTTTTCAAATACCCGGGTCATTAATATTTATTAATTATAAGAACTTTTTGTTTTTTGCCTGGTAATGAGTATGCAGCAACTCATGGGATTTATGTCCCAGGGGTTCATGCAGGAAATCTGCATAAATGGCTTTAACTTCCGAATTTTCGTGCGATTTCCGTACCGGCATGGCTTCATCTTCAATATAGATGGCATCCATACGCTGGATACGTCTGGTATTGGCTTTGGTAATGGGCTGGCCGCCGCCGCCTACACAGCCGCCCGGGCAGGCCATGATTTCAATAAAGTGATAGGGAGATTCCCCGGCCCTGACCTGATCCATGAGTTTTCGGGCATTGCTGAGGCCATGGGCAATAGCGACTTTTACGACTGTACCCTTGAGGTCTACTTCAGCTTCCTTGATGCCTTCAAAACCACGGGCGACAGTGAAGTTGACATCTTCCAGAGTTTCTTTCATTACTACTTCATAAACAGTGCGCAGGGCTGCTTCCATAACGCCGCCGCTAGCTCCAAATATGACGGCAGCACCCGTATATTCGCCCATCCAGGGTGAGAAGGGAGCAGGCGCTAACTTCTTGAAGTCAATACCGCTCATACGGAAGAGGCGGCCGATTTCACGGGTAGTCAAGACTATGTCTACATCCCGGAATCCACTGGCGTTCATTTCAGGGCGTGCCGCTTCGTACTTTTTAGCTGTGCAGGGCATGATAGATACAGAGCAAATGTTTTTCGCGGGGATGCCCATCTTGTCAGCCCAGTAGGTCTTCACCAGGGGGCCGAACATCTGCTGGGGCGATTTACAGGTGGAGAGGTTATCGAGCAGGTCGGGATAGAAAGTTTCACAGAAATTTATCCAGCCGGGACTGCAGGAGGTAAACATCGGAAGGGTTCCGCCGCTGCCCAGTCGCTGCAACAACTCGTTACCTTCTTCCATGATGGTCAGGTCAGCAGTGAAGTTGGTATGCAGGACATGGTCGAAGCCAAGCTGCTTTAGGCCCGCCACAAAGACTTCCATAGGTAGTTCACCAACATCCATGCCAATTTCTTCACCTAAAGCCAGACGTACTGCCGGGGCTATCTGGGTTACAACCACGGTGTCGGGATCAGCGATGGCAGCCAGCAGTTTGTCGATGTCTTCTACTTCACCGATTGCTCCTACCGGGCAGGCATGTATACATTGTCCGCACATGATGCAGGGGCTGTCAATCAGGTCTTTGCCCAAGCTGGGGGCTACCATGGCATGACTGCCGCGGTTCTCAATGCCCAGGGCATTGACGGTCTGAATAACTGTGCAGACTTCTATACAACGACGGCATAGTATGCATTTGTCAGGATCCCGGAACAGGGATGGGGTTGAAACGTCTTTGGTCAAACCTCTGACCTTGAGGTCAAATGGATTGTCCCTGATAAAGTATTCAGCTGCCAAACTTTGCAGTTCACAATTTTCATTGCGGATACAGTTGAGGCAATCCTGGGGATGATGAGATAATATAAGTTCCAAAATTGTTTTACGAGCCTCAATAACTTTGGGGCTTCTGGTCTTAATTACCATTCCTTCCATGACTGGTTGTGAACAGGCTGCTTGCAGAAGTCTGTTGCCTTCGACTTCACATACGCATACCCTACAGTTAGCCTTTACCGCTTGGTCAGGGTGATAGCACAGTGTAGGAATACTGATACCGACCTCTTTAGCTGCCTGTAGGATAGTTGAGCCATCAGGAACGGAAACTTTGATTCCGTCAATAGTAACGTTCAGCATTTATTTCACTCCTTTTGCTCTTTCCTACATTAATTTGGCGTTATAGTCGGCGGCAAAATGTTTAATGGTACTTATAACCGGTGAGGGTGCAGCCTGTCCCAGCCCACATAGGCAGGAGCAGGACATAACCCGACCCAGTTTATTTAACAGGGCGATATCGGCAGAGCCGCCTTTACCAGTATTGATTTTATCCATCAATTCATGCATGCGCATGGTTCCCTCTCTACAGGGAGCGCATTTACCACAGGATTCATGTTCAAAGAATTTTGCGATACGAGCTGTTACATCCACTAGATCCCGGGTAGAATCCAGTACAAAAACTGCCCCGGAACCAAGAGCTGCACCGATTTCGGTCATGGCATCAAAACCGATGGGCGTATCCAACTGGGACGCAGGGATAAAAGCGCCGGAAGTACCTCCGATTTGAACAGCTTTGAATTCCTTGCCATCCGGGATACCGCCGCCAAATTGAAAAATCACTTCTCTAATGGTTGCGTCAGTTGGAACTTCGAAGAAGGTTTTGTTGACCACATCCCCGGTCAGGGTAACAACTTTGGTTCCGGGATAGGAGGGGGTACCAATTGCCGCGTACCAGGCGGAACCTTTTGCAACGATAACAGGTATATTGGCAAATGTTTCTACATTGTTGACGATGGTTGGCTTGCCCCACAGCCCGCTGACGGGCGGGAAGGGTGGTTTAATGCGGGGTTCACCGCGTTTGCCCTCGATGGATTCTATAAGTGCTGTTTCTTCACCGCATACATAAGCTCCGGCTCCAAGACGTACTTCTATCGAAAAGTCTCCCAGGACTCCTTTTTCTTTGGCCTGGGCTATAGCCTGCTTCAAGGTTTTAGCTACGGAAGGATATTCACCTCTACAATAAATAAAACCCTTGGTTGCTCCGATAGCATAGCCGCATATCGCCATACCTTCCAGGAGGGTATGGGGGTCGTTCTCCATTATGAGCCGATCTTTATAGGTGCCGGGCTCACCCTCATCAGCATTACATATAACATACTTCTGGTCGGCGGGAGTCTGGTAGGCAAAATTCCACTTCATGCCGCAGTTGAAACCGGCACCGCCACGGCCTCTAAGATTGGATGCCTTTACTTCATTGATAAGATCTAAGTTGCTCATACTGCGGGCTTGGTTAAGTGAATTGTAACCACCCACAGCAATATAGTCGTCTATCTTAAGTGGATCAATCTTACCGTAATTACGCAGTACAATGCGCATTTCCTCAGCCATTCCTATGTCCTCCTTTCCTGATAAATCAGGTTCGTTCAAATACAAACTTAGCAAAGTTTCTATTTGCATTCAGCTATTATCCCGGCGATCTGGGCTGGGGTAACATCCAGGTATGGTTTGCCGTTAACGGTTATAACAGGAGTGGCTTGACATTGACCCACACATTCAGTGAATTCAAGGGTGAAAAGACCGTCGGACGTACTATTACCCATGCTTATTCCCAGTTCTTCTTCTAAAGCTGCGACCACCTCAGCAGCACCCGCAACGTGACAAGGGGCACTTTCACATATCCTGATCACATTCCTGTTTCGGGGCTTAACCGAGAACATGGAGTAGAATGTTGCACACCATAAGCCTGG
>JBAYYO010000188.1:0-4754 GCA_041672985.1 Syntrophomonas sp.
CACCCCCGCTCCACAACCGGACTGCCTTTTGGCCAGACAAGGACCCTTCTGTAAATCCAGATTGTAATGAAAGAAATGCACCTCTCGGCCACTTTTATGGTAATTGCGGAGCAGCTCAGTAAGGCGCTCATATTCGGTGAGGACCAGAGGAAGATCTGCCTCCCGTATGCTGTATTCATTGGCCGGGCCTACTGCCGGTTCCAGGGAAACCGCATCAAAACCCAGGTCGATGATGTGTTGCAGGTCTTTGGAAAAATCCAGGTTGCGGCGGGTGAATGTGCCCCGTATGTAGTAACTAACCGGTTTCTTTCCTACCATCTTTTTGATTTTGGGCACTATTATCTGGTAGCTGCCGGTGCCATTGTTTAAAATCCTATGCCGGTCGTTGGTTTCAGGCCGCCCATCCAGACTCAGGATAACGCTGATGTCATTACTCACGACAAAATCAACGATATCATCCTCCAGCAAAAGAGCATTGGTAGTCAGGGTAAAGTTGAATTTCTTACCGCATTCTTTTTCCCGCTCCCGGCCATAGCGAACCAATTCCTTGAGCATGGCCGCATTTAAAAGGGGTTCCCCCCCGAAAAAGTCCACTTCCAGGTTCCTCGCCGGACCGCTTCTGGCAATGAGGAAGTCTAACGCCTTTTTCCCAGTCTCCAGGGACATCAAGCAAGGATTCATTCCGAAATCGCCCTGACTGGCAAAGCAATAATGGCACTTCATGTTACAGGCATGGGCTACGTTTAAACACATGGCTTTAATGGGCAGATTCAACCAGTCAAATGACAGTGAATCCTCCCGGGTAAAAATAGACTCCGCCTGGCAGGCTGATTCCAGCTCTGCTAACACTTCCTGGATTTCATCATCTGAGAACTCGCTGCTTAAATCCCTGACAGCTAGTTGGGTATCCCCATCATAATCTCTCATTTTCTCAATGAAACGGCAGCTGATGTCATCTAAAACATGAATTGCTCCACTATTTACGTCCAGCAAAATATTAAGCTCTTGATAGCGAAACAGGTGCATCCCTGCTTCAAAATCATAACCGACAGGTGATAACAAAATCTCTCTCCTCCTGTTGCCCCATCCAGGCAATCACCGCAACAAAAAAAGGGGGCTTTCGCCCCCTCCGGTTTTTCTTTACTGTTTTTTACACACCTGGTTGCCAACCGTACATGATGTCTTGCAGGCTGATTGACAAGAAGTAGCGCACTCTCTGCAGTTTATTAGCTCGTGATCTCTCTTCAGGTTAGGCTTTATTATGGTTTTAATATGCTTTTTCAACCCCGTAACTCCTTCCTGTAATTTGAATTTATTTACTTGGATTTTCTTTATATAAAATGAATCCAGGAATGTTTTCCTGAATCTCCCTATTAACTTGTGGAGGCCTTTTGAATTATACCGTATTTAAAATAAGCTTGTAAAGACGACTAATTTCTCGTTTTTTACTTATTTTTAACCCCTCACTCGCTAAAGGTTGCCATTTCGTTAGATATCGTGGCAGCGCAGCGGCAATTAAATTGAAAACCCGAAAGGCTTCAGCACCCGGCCTGAAGTCCCGCTATGGCCAGGACGGCAGCGTCACCATTCGCCTTGAACTTGTGCATACCTGTGATCCACATTAAAATCGCGCTTGTCAAAATAGCTGCCATTAGTGCCAAAAGTAGTATCCACATTGATCCACCGGCTTTCTTCAGTCGAGTAAACCTGATTCCAGGCATGGTCTCCCCAGGCTACCCCGCTATACCCCAGACCGCTGATCAACCTCACCTTTAAGCCTGCCGCCCGGCACATGGAAATATACAGACTCGAATAGTCGAAGCAGATACCGGTTCTAGTGTTAAAGGCGATGATAGACCCGGACGCAATTCCGCTGGAGTCTTTGCTGATTATGGCGGCCTTATTGTGATCATACTCTATATTCTGGCTCACCCATTTATACAGCAGATGGGCCTTCTTCTTGCTATTTTGCTCACTTCCCACTATCTGACGGGCAGTTGCATCTATTTGAGCATTGGATTTAATGGCTTCATCGAGGGTAACGCCATTGAAATAGGTAATTACGTAGGGATTATCTATTTTTACGGGATGGTTGGCTATTGCGGGGCCGATATCTTCGATTGGCTGAGTCCTCTCCATGACTTTACCAAAAGAGTCGTTTACCAGCACCGGAATCTTTTTGGCTATATTAGAATTCAGGGCTGGCGATACGGCATTTTTATAAACAACCTGGTAAGCTGTTGATTCATTCATCCACCCTGATAATAGTGGTGATGGGAAATAATATGCGAAAAAGTTCAATAACAGACCTAAAAGGAAGACCAAAATTATAGCCCGGGGCAGTTGGTACAAACCACCCATTACCCGTTGCAGTACTTTGCCCCTGGAATTATGCAGGGTGTACAACTGGTTAGCCAGAGGTTCCAAAAGGCCTTTATAGATTGGAACGGTAATAAGCCTTAATATGATGCGGATTACGAGCAGCAGCAGGGGGACGGTTAGAATATAAATTAGTATATCCTGCCCCAGTAGTAAGCTCTGCAGGCTGGCCGGTATCCAGCTATAAATCTGTCCAAATATCCCGTCTTCATTCTCAAAAAATATCCTTCTGGTCAGATAAATGGCCAGGACTAAGCCCACCAGCAACTCCAGGTTGTTAAGCAGAGTCCTTACGGAATCTTTGATTCGGCTTCGAGTAAAGCTTTCCAGCGCTCCGGTTATAATCGGTACAGCAAAGCCAACCACAATCATTAAGGTAATAAAGTTAATATCAGCCATGTTTCATCCCCTCATACACACTATTTGGCCTGAGGTCTGCCTATATTATAGTATAAAGAGAATCAAAGGATAAATTTACCTTACCGTTATAATATGAAGGGATTTATCATTAATTGGCTTTAGGTTATCTTCTTACAGCATCATGGCAGGCAGGCCAATCCTCACCGCAGAAGTTTATTAACTATACTCTGCAACAAGTTCGATAGCCTATCGTGAATTTGTCCCCTGGCAGTATATTTACTGTCTTGGCAGTGTTATAAAGTGAGGGTTTTGCATAATGAAAAAATCCAACCTGTCATTCTGAGCGTTAGCGAAGAATCTTTAAGATCCTTCGGCGTTGCTTCAGGATGACAACTCTAAAATGCCGGTTATTTTTTAAGAAAAAATGAATTATGCAAAACCCTCAAGTAATAAGCCAAATAAGTCAGGCGTTAAGCATAATTCAAGCCTGACCCCGGCTGGCGTTTAATCCGGCTACCTGTCCTTCACCAACTGATTTGGCTACTTGATAGGGGGAGCCGGTGCAGTCTCCAGCTGCATAAACCCCGGGCAGATTGGTTTCCTGGCGGCGGTTCACCACAATATGGTTGTCTTTGATCTCCAACCCGGGCACTAAACGATCCGGGGCAGTCTCTCCCCCCAGTACAAACAGCCCTTCGACCTTAATGGTCGACCCATCCTTTAATATTAACCCTTCTACAAACTCAGTGCCTGCAATGGCTGCCGGCTTGGCATTGACAATCTCTATCCTGGGGTCCAACTCTCCCCTTTCCTTGTACAGGGGCAGATAATATACTTTGCTGCAGATTTCGGCCATAAAGTTGGCCTCGGTTTCCGCTTCTGCACTATGGCCTATAATCAATACATCTTTATCCCTATAAAAGGGGCCATCACAGGTAGCGCAGTAGCCCAGCCCTTTGCCCAGGAAAAAATCCTCCCGGGGTAAAGTCGCCCGGTATGGTATGCCGGTAGCAATTATAATCGTCCTGGATGCTATTACATCATCGCCCACCAGGATGTTATAGACTCCCTCGGTTTCATTTATCGCTTCGGCCTTGTTGTTAATAATCTCAATATCCATCTTAAGGGCATGATCCATGAATTTTTTCAACAATTCCCCTCCGCTGACCCCCGGAATACCCAGGTAATTATTTATCTTCTGCGCCTTATGCAATGGCGGGCTGCAAATATCAGAACCAATAACCAGAACTTTCTTATTACGTATAGTTGCGTTGATCGCAGCAGACAAGCCGGCCGGCCCGCATCCCAGAATAGCCAGATCATAGAGCTCGTGTTTCATCTTTATATCCATTCCTTTCGCTTCGCTCAAGCACAAAACTTCATGAAATAATTTCTTTCAGACTCACTCCCTCCATTCCTTTCTTGAGGCACAAAACGTCACGAAATAGTTAACTTTCAGACGTCACCCCCCTTTCTGGATTTTGTTTATTTTTACCCTTAATCTTAACATCTTAGGCACTTTGGATGGTAGACTTGATCTTATCGCGATACTGTATCAACCACAGGCACTAATCCGCTCTACCATGCTGATTGCTTTGGGCTAGGCTTTTAATCATCGTGGCGGCCCTATCAACCGTAAGGCGGGTGATGGGGGTACTGACACGCGCAGAAAAACACGGTTTCATCCGCTGTAGCCATATAGAGCAGGGGTTCAGAATAGACCCCACCTTTTATTATCTGAAAAAGACCGCTTAGGAGTTAGCTTGAAACCAGATGTATCCCAGACAGTAGTCCACGGAGAACAGAGGGATGTCGCTTAGAAGTTAACTTGAAAATCATAGTGAACCTCGTTCCAGGTGCCTGACTGAAAAGGGCTGAAACTGCGCTCCCAAAATTGCACATAATTATCGCGGTCTATAAGTATAACCGTGGTCGACTTGGTACCATAATCAGGACTCTCCACATAAACCGGAGCCAGCAGTCTCTCCCAGGCCAGGCTAACTCCGGTCTGAGGC
>JBAYYO010000189.1:0-4713 GCA_041672985.1 Syntrophomonas sp.
GACGCAAATTCCTTACGTATAGCCCAAACCGCAAACACCATAGGCAGCCCGGTATATTCTTTCCACTCCTGGCCCAGATCGTATACAAAAAGTCGGCCATCCGCATTATACTTGGCCCGCAGGGCATCATCCCCTATGAGCAAAGCCGCTTCCGCCTCCAATAACATAGCACCCAGTTCTGGCGCCGAAGAAAAATACTCGGGGATGACTTTATGATGTTTAGTCATTATTATGCGCAGCAATGCCTGTGATGTTGCGGAAATATTAGTTAAGGCTATTTTCTTACCGTGTAAATCCTGGATGGGAACCTTGGAAAACAAGTATATGCTCTTAACTTCACCATCAGCACTGACTGATATATCGGGCATTAATACATAGTCCCGATAATTCCTGGCATAGGCAATGGAAGAAATGGGAGCCAGGTCTAACAGGTTATCTTTTAACATCCGGTTCAAATCGGTGGGATTACCTTTAATAAGGTCAACCTCCAACAGAAACTTTTTCTCAATTAACCCATAAAACAATGGAAAACAATTAATAAACTGAATATGTCCTACTCTCGGCCTCACTCTTCATACCTCCTCAAAACTGTTGAGTACTAACTCACGCAATTTATTTTCACCGGGTATTCCCGTTGTCGCTTCCCAACCTCTGACCAGATAGTATTTATGCAGTACCTCCCCCAACTGGCCCTCGTCCAACCTTTTTCCACCCCCTTCTAGCTCGTAAAACGCCGGGGGAATTTATACAGCAGAGATTTCCATACCCTTTACTAATCTATTTCACAACTAATAAGTTCGAATTACGTTATACAGCGTATCTCTTTCAACAGGAGTATATCCGGCCTGTTTTATAAGCTCTATAATCTCTTCTTTGCTTATACCTTTCTCAGTATTGGCTCCAGCGGCATGCATAATCCTCTCCTCAACAATGGTCCCATCAATGTCATCAGCACCAAAATGCAGGGAAATCTGAGCTATGGGAATACCTAACATAATCCAGAAAGCCTTTATATGGTCGATATTATCAAGCATGAGCCTGGCTATGGCTAGGGTTTTAATATCGTCAATGGCATTGGTACGTCTAATATTTGTCATATGGGTATTTCCCGGCAAAAACGGCAGCGGTATAAATGATTGAAAGCCCGGCGCCTCATCCTGTAATTCCCGCAGCAATACCATGTGCTTCACCCTGTCTTCCAGGGTCTCAATATGTCCAAATAACATAGTGCAATTAGTCTTAATTCCCAGTTGATGAGCAGTTCGATGTACCTCTAACCAATCCTGACTCATCGCTTTCTTGGGACACAGAGAACGGCGTATTTCATCATTGAACACTTCCGCTCCCCCGCCCGGCATGGAGCCCAACCCGGCTTCTTTCAGAGTCTGCAAAACCTCTCGAACTGAAAGCCCCGCTATTTGGGCAAAATAAAATATTTCCACCGCCGTAAAGGCCTGAATATGAATATCCGGATATTCTTTATGCAGGCGCCTGACCACATCCACATAATACTCAAAAGGCATATCCGGATGAAGCGCGCTGACAATATGAAACTCGGTAATTCCGTATTTCACTGCTTGAGCCCCATATGCAAACGCTTCTGCAGCTGTCATACAATAAGCTTCGGTATGTTCATCATCAATACCAAAAGCGCAAAACTTGCAGCGCGATACGCAAATATTGGTTAGATTGATGTGGCGGTTAACATTAAAAAACACATGTCGACCGGACTTCTCTAATTTTTTCTGCCGGGCCAGTTTGCCTAACGACAATAAATCATCAGTCTCATATAAATACAATCCATCATCTTTAGATAATCTGACCTGGTTATCAACCTTTTCCTTTATCTCCCGCATTCTAATATCCATAGGCTATCCCCTCTATAATGTTTTACTATTAAAGGTATTATAACAAATCCAACCTGCCCGTATGCCAAATTATTGTAATTCGTCCCGCATAAAAAAGCCGGAGTCTAATACCCGGCCAAGAAATCATTTTGTTGGGTTGTTTTGCAGTTCCGATAATGACCAATAGATGACATATTAATGACACTATCCATGGTTACAATATTCTATAGGAGTTAATTCCCACATTATAGCTCTTACAGCTGATAGCCTTTTTCCTTAAACAACTTCAGACAAGCATCTACTACTTCAGGGTCATAAAGTATGCCTTTGTTCTGGGAGATTTCCTCTAATGCTATATTTAAACCCAGAGATGGTCGATAAGGACGGTGAGAAGCCATAGCTTCTATTACATCAGCGACTGCCAGGATTCTTGCTCCTATCAGTATTTCATCACCGGCTAATCCTCGTGGATATCCAGAACCGTCTATTCTCTCATGGTGCTGCAGCACAATATCCGCTACCGGCCAGGGAAACTCTATTTCCTTTATTATTTCATAGCCAGCCTGGCTGTGTGTTTTGATAAACTGCCACTCTATTTCAGATAACTTTCCAGGCTTGCTTAATATTTCACTGGGTACATTTATTTTTCCAATATCATGAAGGTTTGCGGCTACAGAAATCCCCTCAATTTGATCGTTTGAAAAACTCATTTCTTTTGCTATGGCTGTGGCCAACCTACCCATTTTCCTTTGATGACCAGCTGTATAAGGGTCATTTATCTCCAAGGCTGTGGCTAAAGAACTGACGGTCTGGCTGAGCATCTTCTGCATCTTCTGAATGTTTTTTTCTAGTTCCTGTTGGGTTTGTTTTTGCCGGGTAATATCAACAATGGAAATAGCTCTTTTTAAAGTTCCTGGAATTATGTCGACTGAGATCAGGGCATTTCTAACCTTCCCAAATCTATTAATAAAATTAATTTCGTATTCTCGTGGCACCAGTTCAGGCTCGCTATTGCGCCAATAATAATATCCTTTTGTCGTTTCTTGATATTGATAATCTATAAACTCAGTCCACTTTTTCTTGTTCTCTATCTCCTTTTTGGCATAACCTGAAAGCTTTTGGAATTTATTATTTACCATGGATATTGTCAAATCTTCCTCCAGGATAGCGATAGCAGAACCGGTATTCTCGAAAACAGTACGGTAGTAGGCTTCAGACTCTTTTAATGCTGCCTCTGCCTCATATTGTTCAGTAATATCTATCCCCGAAGAGACAATATATTCGAGCATTCCGTCTTTATCCGGAAGGGTAGTATTATTCCATCTTATGAGCCGCTTCTGACCATCTCTTGTCAACCAGTAGTTTTCTCCTGTATTTTTCCTCTGCTCTCCCGTCCTCAGTTTCTTATATACCGCCTTGACGGTTTCCACATTCTCCCCTTGAACTACAAAATCCCAGGGATACCGGCCCATGACCGCTTTAAACAGATAACCGCTGGCTTGTTCACAGGCAGTATTAAAGGAAACAATTTTTCCTTCAGAGGTTGAAACCATAATTAAGGCATCACTTGTATTAAGAATGGCAGAATTGAACTGATATGCTTTTCTTAGAGATTCCTCCACTTCTTGGCGATGCATGATTTCACTTTGTAATTCTTCATTAATCTTTTTAAGCTGGACAGTTCTTTCCTGAACCTTTATTTCTAATTCATCATGAGACTTTTGCAGGTCTTCTTCCCTTGGCTGGCACTCAGTAATGTCGCCACGGGCATCTTCTATTGCCAGTTTATTCCTTTGTACTGATGGCCTGAGTGTTTTCTGTTTATTACCAGTCTGTTCATTGTTCTGCTTTCGATTATTCATATATAAAGCCTTCTTCCAATACCAATAAGACAATTTGTGTTATTTTAACTTATTATACAATATTGCTGTAATTAACCTAATAATATTCGACACCTGGCTCCGTAAATTATCGTTAGTGTAATCATGTTGTAAAACGGGTGATATAGGGAAACGGCCTTAACTCTTCTTTTGATACAGAGGATTTCATCGAATTCACCGAGAATTATAAGCTTATTAGCGAGGAGGAATAAATATGTTGGGAGCAATAGCTGGCGATGTAATTGGGTCGGTATTTGAATGGCACAATATCAAGAGTACTGATTTTGCCCTGTTTAGTGAGAGATCAAGATTTACGGATGATACGGTTCTGACCGTGGCTGTGGCTGACTGCATTCTCCATTCCCGGGACTATGCCCAGACTATCCGCGATTATGGCTTAAGATACCCCCGGGCTGGATATGGATCCATGTTTAGCAAGTGGCTGGAATCAGACGAATTGACTCCATACAATAGCTTCGGCAATGGTTCGGCCATGCGCGTAAGCCCGGTTGGGTTTGCTTTTGATTGTCTCGAGAAAGTTATGGAGGAAGCCGAAAAAAGCGCTGCAGTAACCCATAACCATCCGGAAGGGATTAAGGGAGCCCAAGCGGCAGCCAGTGCCATCTTTTGGGCCCGCCAGGGGGAGAATAAGGGTTACATAAAAAAGCAGGTCGAATCACTTTTTAGCTATGACCTGGCCCCCACCCTGGATGAGATAAGGCCTACTTACACGTTCGATGTAAGCTGCCAGGGATCGGTACCTCAGGCTATAATCGCCTTTCTGGAGTCAGAGAACTATGAGGACGCCATCAGGAAAGCCATATCAATTGGCGGTGATAGTGATACCATTGCCTGCATAACAGGAGGAATTGCCCAGGCCTATTATAAAGTCATTCCCGAACATATAATATTGGGCGTACGCGGATTATTGGACCAGGACCTTCTCAAAGTCATCGATGAGTTTGGCGACAAATTTACCAGTTTTT
>JBAYYO010000190.1:0-4688 GCA_041672985.1 Syntrophomonas sp.
GTATAATGCAGTACTAAAAAGAATATCTGCGACACTAAGCTGGTATAAATCTGATGGAAAGAAAGCCGGACGTATGCCAGGTTTTGACCCCGTCTATGACATCTTGTTAAATGCAGAGCGGCGCGCTGAACAGGGTAATTATGACGATGCTGTATCACGTACGTATCGTGCTTTGGAGATGTATGCTCAGTTTTGCCTTCGTTCCAATGACCCTTCGTTAAGCAGCGACGATATTGATGTAGCTAAGCTACCACAAGATATCCAAGGGCTATACGAAGAGAAACGTAATATAAAGGGAAGGGTACAGCTTCCCTTGGCGGGAAGCTATGAACTATTAGACAGAATAGGACATCCGGTGAGGGCAGTGTGGGGAAAACAAAAAAACAAAATATTGAATGTTTTGGAGAAAAGAAACTGTAGTTTTTTGGCGCATGGGATGAATCCCATCGGGAAAGAGGATTTTTTTAATTTCTATGAGGGAGCACAGTCCTTCATTAAAAATTGTGATTCTGTCATGAATAATCAACGTGGATTGAAAAATGCGTTGCAGTTGCCCCGGAAAATTTGATGCTAGTAAAGCAAGCGACTGAGAGGCCAGTAAAGGGCTATCAGTGTAAGGGATTCAAACGATTCGTTAAAAATAGATTTAGGATGGTGAACGGCTGTGATTCGTAATTTGGGAAAGAAATAAACCTAATAATAAGAGAGGTGATTTCGTTGAAGAGTATTGAAGTAACATTTAAAGTTAATACGCCCATGTTTATGGGCGGCAACGATCACAAAGGAGAATTCAGGATCCCATCTTTATTGGGGGTATTGCGTTTTTGGTACCGAGCCACGGCTCCTAGGCATTTGATACACGATATTTCGGCCCTACGCGAAGCTGAGGCAAAGTTGTTTGGCAGCACGAATACGGGGCAAGCAGCTTTCTTGGTACGTGCTGATGCCAATGAAATATCATTTGCTGATGCCAGCACTCACATTACTAAATCGACATACGGCATCAATTATCTTGGTTACGGTCCGATTTCTTTTAAAGGAGTGCAACGTAGTTGTATTAAAGAAGGGTCAACAATAAAAATTAAATTTATTTTTCGTCCAAATACATCTAACCAACAGCCGGACAAAGATGGATTAATTCGCGCTATTAAAGCTTTTACGCTATTTGGAGGGTTGGGTTCGAGATCCCGACGGGGGTTTGGATCAGTAACACTCTTAACCTTTAAAGATGAGGCCGGCAATAGCCTTTGGAGAGCGCCCCAGAACCGGAATGAATTACATAGCGAGATCAAAAGTTTTATAAATGCATTAGAATTAAGGGACATAACCGAAGTGCCGCCTTATACTGCCTTCAGTTACATGAGCAGAATTATAATTTCCCAAACAAACTCAAATCCTTTTAGTGTATTGGAGAGCATCGGTCAAGAAATGATCCGCTATCGCAGTTATGGAAGAAGCGATCACGGTGGGTCACATAATTGGCCATGGGGGGAGAAAGCGAAACCAAACTTTGCTAATGACCATGACCTCTTGCTGAACCTTGATAAAAATACAGGATTACATCCTCGACGGGTAGCTTTCGGATTGCCCCATAATTACCATTTTGGCTCAATCAAAAAAAACTTTAATATTTCAGGAGAAACAAGCGAACGAGAGCGTCGTGCCAGTCCATTGTTCATTCATATTCATGCTTTAGGAAAGGAATATGCTGCGGTTTTAACCTTCCTTCCGGCAAAATTTCTTCCGGATAATGAAAAAATTAAGATGACCGGAAATGGAAGTACAGTATACGTTCCCTGTGATGTTGATTGGCAAGTAATTACTGATTTTCTGGCTAGTATTCCCGATAGGATGGAGGTGCTATGATGCAGTGCTTTCAATTTACCCTGGGGCCGGTGCAGGGTTTTGTTTCCCAGGCGCGCCGAACCCGGGACTTCTGGGGCGGATCATTCCTTCTTTCTTATCTGACTGGTCAGGCAATGATGGCGCTTCTCAATGCTAATTACAGCAACAAAATAGTATATCCGGTGATCCGTGACAGTAATAACGAATACAAGGATAAGTTGTTAAAGGCTATAGATACTTATCAAAAAACGGGTAAAAAGGACTTCCCCATGACAGGCAGTATTCCCAACCGGTTTTTAGCCCAGGTTGTGGATAAATCTTGCGGTCAAATGTGCGTGGAAGCTGTGCAAAGTGCATGGCAGGCTTTAGCGCAAAAGATATGGGATAAATACGTATCCCCTATAGCTGATTTGGGCTGTGGTACTGAAGACATATGGAAGCGGCAAATTAATGGCTTCTGGGAAATGAGTTGGGTGTTCGGGAAGAATTCCGATACGCTTGATCGGCGTAAAAACTGGCGCAGCCATATTCCGCCCGAAGAACCAGGGGATAAATGCACTTTAATGGGTAACTGGCAGGAACTGTCGGGTTATGTGCGCATAGCGGATAGAAGCAAGCAAGACAGGTTTTGGGAGACATTAGGCGATAGGACCCTAGGGGAAGACATTCGCAAAGATGAGCGGCTTTGCAGTATCGCTCTCGTAAAAAGGTTGTTCCCCCATGTTTTAATGGACAATTCTGTTCGTTATCCTTCAACCCCGTACCTCGCAGCTGTTCCATGGCTGTCAAGTATTGTAAACGATACGGCGGAGCATGATAAAGCAATAAATTATGCTGCTATCGCTCATGGCAAGACCGGTGGACATGAACCCTGCCAGTACTTTTTTATACCGAATGATCTAAAGGGAGCTTTAGGTTCGTTTCTTGGATTGGACGGGAATTGCTTTTTTCAATCCACTCTGGAGAATGATGAGCTGTGGCCGGCCGATGTGAAAAGAAAGGGATGCCGCCCGCAAATGGTGGAGCTGCTAAAGCAATTCAAAACCGGGCCGTCACCTTTTTATGCTTTATTGATGATGGATGGAGACCGCATTGGTACACTGATAGCCCAGGAAGACAAGCGCGTCGCTGTAAGTCAAGCCCTTTCAGATTTCAGTGGGCAAGTGGATGGAACCATAGCTGAACACGAAGGCATAACCGTATATGCAGGGGGAGACGATGTATTGGCTCTGCTTCCCATGGATAAAGCCCTGGATGCTGCCGCAGTATTACGCCGGAATTATATGGAGTGTTTTAAAATGGGAGATGAATCGCTCCAAGCGACTATCTCCGCCGCGATCGTTTACGCCCATCATCATGCCCCTCTGCGCCAGATTATAACGGAAGCTCACCGGGTTCTGGATAAAGAAGCCAAAGAGAAAACCGGTCGTGATGCTATAGCCATTTCGGTATGGAAGACCGGAGGAACAGCTATCAATTGGTCGGCACCCTGGGAAGTTAAACACGCCAGGGGAGATACAGTATCGGTGATTGATATACTTAAATCTTTAATCACCAATTACCAGCAGGGGCAGATAAGCAACAGCTGGTTGTATGGTATAAGAGGGCTATCGGGGAATTCCAGAAAAAATGAATTCGAATTTGCTCGTGATATGGATTTGCCCCGGTTATTGGCGGCTGAATTGGTACGGAACAGAGAGACAAATATTGAGATCAAGCAAGCTGAAAAGATAGTTCAAGACCTGCTAACGGTATGTTTGCTGCAACAACGAAATGGAGAAGGAGACCCTATTTGCAATAAGGAAAAATTTTCTCTTGACGGGGGATTATTGATCAAATTTTTAGTAACGAAAGGGGTGGAGTAATGGCGGCTGTGCAATGGCAATTCGAAGCGCTGGATACCTTTTTCTTTCGTGAAGCCGCACCTTTTAACGCCGGGGAAGGAGGACAGGGGGGACAGGCCAGTGTTTTCCCCCCGGCAATGAGCACTTTGCAGGGCGCGATAAGATACCAACTGGCTTCATGCCGGGGATGGCACCCAGGTGCCGGTAATCTGCCACCCGAACTGGGAGATAATAATGATCTGGGAGATTTAAGATTGAGCGGTCCCTACCTATATTGTGATAAAGAGTTGCTTTTGCCGGCGCCGCTTTTCTTGCTGCGCTTGCACGACGAGGTGGGAAAAAAGACCAGTTACCATCGCTTGTTACCCGGTGATCCAGTTTTATGTGATCTTGATGAAAAAGTGGTCAGACTACCGGTTATGCCGGACGGAGCAGGCGGAGCCAAGCCCATGGATAATTACTGGCTTTCGGCCGCAACTATGGAAAGGGTGCTGGCAGGTGGAGTTCCGGAGGATGATGATTCATCTGCCGGGTTTGATAAGCCGGCCGGCTGTATTTTTGCCAATGGAGTTGCCGGCAGTGATCAACTCTGGAAGAGTGAACCCAGGGTTGGTATTGAGCTTGATGCCAATAGCCGCACCGCTAAAGAGAGCAATTTGTATGCAATTAACATGATCCGGCCGAAAAAACATGTGGCGCTGGTAGTAGGTGTTGATGGTATTCCGGAAGAGTGGTGCCAGTCTGTGAGGCAGAATACCAATGTGGTAAACCTGGGTGGAGAAGGAAAGCTGGCCGGGTTAAAAATAACAGATAAGCAAATTGAATTACCGGCTATGCCGGATTTAATCCCTGTTAAGGGAAAAGTATTATTCACCGTAACCTTGATAACACCCGGCTATTTTGGGAACCGGAAACAAACGCAAAAGGCTATTATGAGTTTGCAGCCCTGGATAAATCAGACCTGTATAACCGCTTGTATCGGCAAAGCCAAGCAAATAG
>JBAYYO010000191.1:0-4669 GCA_041672985.1 Syntrophomonas sp.
CAGGAGTTTGCAAAGAAAGGCAACTAATACCCTGGCCGTATCCAAACAGCCAGAGAATTAACGCATTCTTATTCCTACCGTACTACTTTCCTACCTGTTTTTAATTATGAATCCAAACCTACAGCTACTACCTAACCTACATTTATAACGGAATGATTATGCCATCGCATTACTTTAACTACATTACAGCCTATTCTACATAATTTTAAAAATTCCTGCCAGTATCAATAATTTAATTGGAATTTTGTATTTCTTACGTGGAGAATGCAGGAACTGCAAGAATGTGGTTAGAAAAGCATATAATAACATAGAAGGTTGTACACCCGTTTATGACATAGGGAGGATTTAGATGTGAACAGATTGATTTCATACAAACAGAAAACCAAGAAAACGCTGCCGTTGTTGGTGGTGTTCTTTTTCATCATGCAATGTATGCCGATCAGTGGCCAAGCAGCCTTGGCGAGTAACGTTGAGCAAATACATAAGGAGAGGATTGCCAGTGGTATTTATTTTCAGGAGAACCAACACACCGATTACCAGGGACAGGCCGGGAAAAAGGAGAATGAGTTTATCATCACCGCAGATTTAAATGATCCAACGGTGGAGGTTCTTTCCGGCAAAGCCAACGACAAAGTCCTGAAAATCGCCAACCTTTCCAAGCAGATCGCGGAATTGCAGGAGAAGGGGAAAAATGTCGTGGCCGGCATAAATGGGGATATGTTCAACATTTCCCTGGGGACCATGCACTTTGGTGCGCCCCTGGGGCTTCAGGTCAAGGATGGAAAAATACTGGTCGGCTTCGAGACCATCGGGTCCGGACCCCGCTACCCGGTTTTTGCAATAGACAAGAATCGCCGGGCGATGATTGCTTATGTTTCAATGGATAATCATTTGAGCGTTGCAGATACTGCCTATGAGAGCGTTCATGGCCAAGCCAATCCGGACCTAACGATAGCGATTGATACAATCAATCGCAACAATACGGCCGTTATGAATGATAAGATGATTCTGGCCACCCCACAGCTGGCAGAGAATCCGACCATTGGCTTTGACGACCTCCAGGCAGCCAATGGGACCCTGACGGTTTTGAAAAACATCAAGGGCTCAAATGACGGTTCGGTACATCCAGGACGGGAATATGAGGCCGAGGTGTTTTCCATTGGAGATACTTCCATCGGTGAAAAAAGCATTGCCATACCTTCTGACGGGATGGTTTTGGCCAGTCAGGGGGTTAAAGCAACCTGGGTAAAAGAGCATCTTAAAGCAGGGGATAAAGTCCGATTTTCCTTCAATATTAAAGATCAGACGGGCACGACGCTTCATCTGGACCAGGCTGTAACAGCCTGGCTGCCTTTGGTTGAAAATGGACAGGCCCTGACAAAAGAGGCGATGCTGGACAAATGCAAGAATGACTGGAATCATGGAACGGCTACGATTGGCGCCGGCGACAAGGCGAGAACCGCTATCGGCCTGACCCGGGATAATAAGGTTGTGGCCCTGGTATTTGACGGGGGTGGCGCGAGCCAGGATAGCTACGGGATAGACCTCCCCGGTATGGCCAGGCGGATGCAAGAACTGGGGGTGATCTCTGCTGTCAGTCTGGATGGAGGAGGGTCAACGCAGATGAACACCCGCTTGTTCGGAGAAACAAATGTACAGATTATCAATCAGCCTTCAGATGGCTTTGAACGACCGGTCAGCAATACCATTCTATTTGCATCGAATGCCCCGAAAACGCACCAATTAGGTGAACTGAAGGTAAACCGAGACATCACTATCTATAAGAACACCAGCTACGCGTTCCAGGTAAGAGGACAGGACAAAAATGGGAATCCGCTGGATCTAAGCAGTGCTGATGTTAAATGGAGCCTCAAGCCTGCAGCAGGTGTGCCTTCCGGCCGGACAAGCGGTACGGTTGATAAAAGTGGTGGATTTACCGCCGGTGATTTTGCGGCAACGCAAAGTGTCCTAGCCGGCATTGCTGCCTCTTCCGTGACCGGCAGCGCAGAGGTAAACGTGGTGGATCAGGTTTATTCTCTGGGCTTGACGGATAAGGGAGTGTTATCGGTTCAGCCTGGTGTCCCCAAACAACTGCAGGTTACCGCCTTTACACAGGATGGAAAACCCATCGTAATTACAAATAAGGCCGCCAAATGGTCAGTAACACCATCATCCATCGCTGCCATTGACGGACAAGGATTGCTTCAGCCGTTGGGAAAAGGCGAAGGGATAGCAAGTGCGAGAGTTGGCGGCCAGGAAGTATCGATTCGATTCGTATCCGGTCGGGATGCACATTTTATTGACAGTTATGAAACGCATGAAAGCAGCGCCTACTACGTCAATGGTTATGTCAGCGGCATTTGTCAGATATCTGATCAGGAAGCCAGGGATGGTCAGCACAGCCTGAGAGTAGATTATGATTATGCGGCCTGGGACAAAGTGTACAACGGCACAATTAACGTCTGCCTGGATGAAGACAAAAGATCTGCAGCGTACACAAGCAATATACGTCCGAAAGAGCTGGGTATGTGGGTATATGGAGACGGGCAGGCTCCCTGGCTGCGGGCCATGCTAAAAGACGGGAACGGCAATCCCCGGACAATTACTCTGGCCTCCAGGATTGACTGGGTGGGTTGGAAATATATCAGCGTCGCCATCCCGCAGGATATTCCCCTCCCGATCTCTTTGGATTACTTTTATATGGTCGAAACGGACAAGAGCAAAACTTTGAAAGGCACCGTTTATTTTGATGATCTCCGGTTCATTTATTCTGATCAAGGCGCAACAGTTCCGGCGCCCGCTATTTAAGCAAGTCCAACCATCTGCAGTTGCTCTCCCCATGATTTGTTAAATAGTATGCAGTTGGAGGATACTGAACTACCGCGGCCTCAGCTCGACCTGCTTCTACAGCCGCCAAAACTTCCTCTAATGACTCATAACCCACAGGCTGTGTCATTTTCACGCTAACTTACTGGCTGCCTTTTGATATTGGCGCTTCGTTAAAGTCACCCGGCCCACATTTTTACCATTTATTCATGATTCCACAACTGCTTCGACGAAATTTTGGCTTTGTTGAGTTTGTTAGGAGGTTCCACTGGGGAATCAAGCTTGGAAAATATATTAATTGGGGTCAAAACACGAATTAGCTTTATCTTTTAACAGGTAAGCATACTCTGCTTTAATGAAGTCGATTATTTTGTTGGCTATAATCTTATGTCCGGCCTCATTAGGATGTATACCATCCGAACAGATAAATTTAGTGAAATCAGGATATTGCAGAAATGCCCCTCTTATGTCTATCCATTTCGTATTAGTTTCCTCGGCAATTTTCATAACGGCAGAACTATATTTTTCTTGCCACCAGTAAATTCTGGAAACACTCCCAATGTATTTGAGAATATTAATTTCAGTCAATGGATCATTTTTACTAATCCATTTCAAATATTTGTCGGCATTAAGTGGAGGAAGAGTCATTACTACAGGTACCACTTTATTGTTTTTGAGAAAATTCAAAGCCTCCTTGAGCTTGTTTTCAAAAGTGTTAAAATCCGTCTTAGGTTGGTGGTCTGCATTAGGATTTTTGGAAACTTCATCCCAGTTAAAATCACAATCATTTCCTCCGTACTCTATAAGGACTATATCCGGATCGTCACTCAACACGTCAGCTTTTAGTTTACTGACACCTTTAATAATTGTATTTCCAAATCTGGCAGTATTACGGACTATCCCATTAAGTTTACTTTGCAGAAGGTTAATGTAATTATTCTCCAAAATCACATATTTACTTTTGCCTTCATCATAAATAACTCCTTTAGATATGGAATCTCCAGATACCATAAATTTATAACTGTCTTTAATATTGTTTTCGCTCATTTCCATACACCTCAAGATTTTTCCAACTAAATTAAATACCTTTCATAATAACCAGTATAGATATATTATGCTTGAAACTCAATAAATTGTCTCCATAAGACTGTTATCCTTACTTTACAACATCATATTTTATGTCAATATCTCGGCCATCAAAATATACCAGGTCTCCAGTTTCAAAGTGCCATACAGCTTTTAAAGTTGTTGGACACTTTATTCCGTTCACATCTTTATAATCTGCACAAACTGCTGACCACCTTACCTGTTGCGTATTGCCATTTGTATCGGCATATTCCCGATCATTTGTAGTGAAACTTGCCATCGCACCGTTATCATCAAAGGTAAAAAGACCATGTAATATGGAATATGCCATATTACCCAAACACATCCCACGATGAGATATAACTTCCGGTCATTGAGATTAAATTTGAGGAGTTGTGAAGTTAGATAACCACGCCAGGCAGTCTCCTCAAAGATATCTATAATAAAATTAATTAACAAAGTACTGCAAAACGCCAAAATAAATGGTTTGAGATTAAATGCGGACAAGTCTATCCAATTCGTGGCATCCCCGATCAGCAAAACGATGGTCGTTAAGAGAATACCTGTACCCGCGAGGGTGAAATCTCCCCTACAGTAAAACTGAGTCAATTCGTACTTCCAGAGTAGAATTACAGTTTATATAATTAAAATTTGATTCCCCTGCTGAAACAGGGTGTTTTCCCTTGATAGGATAGATACTTGAAAAAATTCTAACGAACCAACCGGTTCAAATGTTCTTTTTTAACTAAAAATGGAA
>JBAYYO010000192.1:0-4668 GCA_041672985.1 Syntrophomonas sp.
AGTGGTTAATTGCAGTTTTTTATGGAAGGAGGTGCCTTAATGCATATTTTAAAAAATACGGGTTTCCCTACTTACAATAGATGTGACATCTTTAATCCCTGGACTGAACCGACGGAGTTCCAGGGCCACCCACCGGATAATATTCAATATGAGGCAGATAATGACCGTATCTTCACAAGTAATTTGCTGGCCAAAATTACGCATGTGTTGCGCACTCCGATGATAGGTATTTTAGGTTCTGTTGATCTGCTGGAACATTCTATGCTGAATCAGTCCCAGCTTGCCAGTGTGGATGCAATTAGGAATTGCGGTGAACAACTCCTGAATACCATTGATGATATGCTCCAAATATCAAAAATAGAAATCGGTTTGCAGGAATTAAATCCATCCCCAACTAATCTTCAAGAATTCCTGCAAGACACTGCCGCGGTGATTGAATCAAATCTTCGTAAGAAGGGTCTGTTATTGGAGCTCGATATTGACCGCAATCTTCCCAGAACAGCAATACTGGATCAAATCAAATTAAGACAGGTAATCATAAATTTATTGCAAAACGCTGTTAAATTTACTCATCGGGGCGGTATACGATTCACAGCCCATCTGGAGAGCAAAGGTTTCGCCTCTAGCTGGCTCTTGATTACTATAGCTGATACCGGTATAGGTATTCCCCCTGATGAGCTAGGAAGCGTCTTCGCATCTCTCTCCCAGGTAGCTAGCTCCACGACCCGAGAATATGGCGGAAACGGTCTGGGGCTATATGTTTGCAAAAAACTAGTCGATCTAATGGAAGGAGAAATTCAAGTACAAAGCCAGCCCAATATTGGCACTACCTTTAAATTAAAAGTACCTGTGGAAATCGGTCTGGATAAGCAACACGAAAGCAAATCAACCCCTGAATCTGACTCCTCTAATAACGATGATTTTATGACATCATTCATACCTGTTTCGGTATTACTGGTTGAAGACAACGAACTTAATCAAAAACTAATCGCTCAGATGTTGAGCAATTACGGTTTTGAGGTCATACCCGCTGGTAATGGTTTGGAATGTCTGAGTATATTACAGCGCAAAAATGTTGATATTGTGTTGATGGACATGCAGATGCCGGTCATGGACGGTTATGAAGCCACCCATTTTATCAGAGAAAATCCAGATTTGTGTCACCTTCCCATTATCGCTATTACTGCCAACTCGCTGAGCAGTGACCGCGAAAAATGTTTGGCTTGCGGCTGTAGCTCCTATCTGGCCAAGCCTTTCAAATCAGAAACCTTGGTCCGAGAAATCAAATGCCTTTTGAATAACGATTTTATCAAAGACAGAAGTGCTGACCAGCTGTCCCAGCAATTAATTGCTGGGCTCCTGCCTGAATTCATGGAGATGTTGGGTGAAACGCTGGATGAGTTGCATGAAGCCATCAAAATGAAGGATCTGCCCAATATTAAAAGCATTAGCCATAGTCTTAAAGGTACGGCTGGCATGTATGGTTTTATGAAGATTTCTGAACTGGCTGCGCAGATAGAAAAAGCTGTCTTAGACAATAACTATGTCCAGATGTATTCGTTACATCAGCAGATCGCAGTGATAGTCCAAGAGTGGAAAACCCGGGAAAGCTCAACCGGTACTATATAATCCCAATAAGTCCGGGGACTGTCCCCGGACTTATTGGACAATAGCAAGCATAACCGCGACCATCCTCAGCGTTTTTACAGACTCACCAGACGTTTACGTTTTTAACAATCCGGCTAATTTGAGACCACTTGTTCATGGTGTATAGATGTACCCCCTGAACATGGTTATTGATAAGGTCCTCAATCTGCAGGCTGGCATATTCGATGCCGGCCTTTTCCATTCCTTCCGGGTCGTTTTCATACTTGTCGACCAATTTCATTAATCGGGCTGGTATTGATGCCCCGCCCAGATAAATCATCCTCTTAATCTGGTGGGCATTTAGAACCGGCATTATCCCCGGGATAATGGGAACATTTATGGCCACCCGCAGGGCCTTTTCCAGGAAATCATAGTATATCCGGTTGTCGAAGAAAAACTGCGTTATCAGCAAATCCGCCCCGGCATTCACCTTTTGTCTTATGTATATAAGGTCTTCACTCAGTCTCCGGCATTCCGGGTGTCCATCCGGGTAGGCGGCCGCAGCTATACCAAAGTCGGATTTTTTCCTGATATCTCGTATAAGTTCTACCGCATAATGATAGTCCTGACTGGCAAGGTCGAAGTCTGTGTCATCAGTTGGCAGGTCTCCCCGCAGGGCCATTATATTGTCTATCCCCTCAGCTATAAGATTATTGAGGATCGCATCTACCTCGGCCCGGCTATGTCCCACACAAGTTAAATGGGCCAGAGCTTCCATCCCGTACTGTTTCTTAATGCGAGCCGCAATCTCTGCTGTTCGAGCCCGATTGGACCCCCCCGCACCATAGGTAACGCTGATAAAACTTGGTTCCAATTTGGTTAGCTTATCAAGGGTAGCAAATATCGATTCCAGGGGATAATTTATTCCGGGTGGAAATATTTCCAGCGAAAGAACTGGCCTATTACCCTGGTAAAATTCCTTAATTTTCATCTTAAGTCCCCATTCCAACAGGTATTTACTTTATCCTTAGAGGTTTTTAATCAATTCATCAGCAAACTGCGAACATTTAACCTCGGTAGCCCCTTCCATCATACGGGCCAAATCAAATGTAACCACTCGGCTGGATATGGTTTTTTCCACCGCAGCTACAATAAGGTCAGCTGCTTGATACCATCCCAGGTGACGCAGCATCATTTCTCCAGATAGGATTAATGAAGACGGATTCACCTTATCTAAGTCTGTGAACTCAGGAGCAGTACCATGAGTAGCTTCGAAAATAGCATTTCCTTTTTCATAGTTTATGTTAGCCCCCGGAGCAATTCCAATACCACCCACTTGCGCAGCCAAGGCATCAGAAATGAGATCACCATTCAGATTAAGGGTGGCAATAACATCAAATTGAGCTGGGTCAATTAAAATCTGCTGAAGAAAATTATCAACAATTGCATCCTTGATCAGTATTTTACCCTGGGCAAATGCTTCTTGCTGGGCTTTATCGGCTGACGCTTTACCCTGCCCTTCCTTAATATAGTTATATTGGTTCCAGGTAAAAACTTTATCCCCAAATTCATCTTCAGCTAATTCGTAGCCCCATTGCTTGAATGCTCCTTCGGTATACTTCATAATATTACCCTTGTGTACAAGGGTTACACTTTTACGGTTATTAGCCAGTGCATATTGAATCGCGGCCTTTACTAACCTTTTACTGCCTTCAGACGATACAGGTTTAATACCTATCGCAGAGGTTTCTGGGAAACGAATTTTAGTTACTCTCATCTCATTTTGCAGAAATTTCAAAACTTTTTGCGCTTCTGCCGTTCCCTGCTGATATTCTATCCCGGCATAGATATCCTCGGTATTCTCCCTAAAAATAACCATATCTACATTCTGAGGACACTTCACCGGGGAAGGAGTACCTTTAAACCAACGTACCGGGCGGAGACAGGTATACAAATCGAGGGTTTGCCGCAAGGCTACATTAAGTGAGCGTATACCTCCCCCAATAGGGGTAGTAAGGGGACCTTTAAGGGCAATAATATACTCCCCTAACTTATCCAATGTTTCCTGGGGCAGCCATTCTCCGGTTAGATCAAAAGCCTTTTGGCCGGCTAATACCTCTTTCCAAACTAAAGATCTTTCATCCTTGTAGGCCTTATATACAGCCGCATCCAATACTCGACTAGCCGCGCGCCATATATCGGGACCAATCCCATCACCTATAATAAAAGGAATTATGGGATGATTGCCCACATTTAATACTCCGTTATTTACAGTTATTTTATTTCCCTGGTCCAATTTTTGGTTTGGCACTTTTAATCCCCCTACAATTCTGTTTATAAGACCAAATCTATAGGTTTTTAATCCACCAGCCGTTATGGTCCCATTTACATATAAGCTAATAGGAAGAATCAACTCTTCCCACATTCAGACCATATCCTGAGGCCCTGACTAATCAAAATTAAAACCGCCATATTTCTTAAAGTGTTCTACCAGGCCGCCATCGTTTAGTATTTTTAGCATCACCGGCGGCAAGGGTGTTATGGGAATATCTACCCCCTTGCTCAGGTTATGTAACACTCCGACTCCCAGATCAACCTGAAGTTGATCCCCTTCACTGATGCTGTCAGTATCACATTCAATAAGTGGTAATCCGGTATTTATACAATTGCGGTAGAATATACGCGCAAAGGATTTGGCGATAACCGCGCTGATGTTAGCATTAATAATGGCCAGCGGCGCCTGTTCCCTTGAAGAACCACAGCCAAAATTGCTGCCCGCGACAATAAAATCACCCGCTTCGACCTTGGAGTAAAAGTCCGGATCCAGGTCTTCCATAACATATTTGGCCAGTTCTTTCATATCCAAGGTCTTGAACTTATGGCGACCGGAAATAATATAGTCGGTATTCACATCATTGGCGAATTTATGAACCTTCCCCTGTAAATCCATTTTGCTCCTGGTTTTCCAAACTATATAATTTCATATAGTCCAGCATCCTACCGACTTGTAGGACGGGTAGCTCACAGGATTCGCTACCTTGGAGTGTAATCCTGGACAGACTACAAACCCCATTGCCAATA
>JBAYYO010000193.1:0-4667 GCA_041672985.1 Syntrophomonas sp.
CAACTGAAACTCCGCTTCGGCCTGTCCATTTTTCCCTTCGCTGAGCCGATTATCCAGAACTTTAAGTTGAGTGGATAACTCAGTGGCCCTGGCCCGGTTTTTAACCTCGGATTGTCGCAATATTGCTAGACGTTGGCTAATACTTTTCTCTTCCTGTTTGCGTTGCAGCGGACTGGATTTGCTTTGGTGCTGGGTTCCTCCTGTCATAGCCCCGTTGGTATTAATTATTTCCCCTTCCAGAGTAACAATCCGCAAGGGATAGGAAAACTTTTTAAATACCCTCAGCCCACAGTCCATTTCTCGCACCAGCAGCACACGCCCCAGTAAATATGCAACCGCCTTTTCGTATTCCAACTCGTATTTTACTAAATCCACAGCCAAACCCAGAACACCGGTCTCGGCCAGGATCTCTTGTTTGATTGGGGACTGCATGTTCTTAATCCTCAAGACATCAAGAGGTAGAAATGTTACTCTACCCCAACGCCGCTTCTTTAAAAACTGGATCGCTTGCCGGGCTGACTCGCTAGTTTCCACCACAATATTTTCCATACCTTTACCCAGGGCAATACTTATCGCCAACTCCATTCCAGGGGGTACCTCAATTAGATCAGCCACCAGTCCCTTAATCCCCTGCAGGCCAATCTCCCCACGTTCATAGGACTTTAACAGCGATCTAACCCCGTCCGAATAACCCGCATAACTCTGCTGCAGCTCTTTTAGAACCAGGATTTTATGCTCCAATTTCAATCGTTCCGAGCTTATATTTTCATACTCCCGATCTGTGGCCGTCTGCGAATCAAGATATTCTTTTTTTTGAATTTCAGCCTCGGCCACAACCTTATCCCACTTTTCTTTAGCGGTATAATGTTTATCTCTTTGAACCTGTAGATCTGCGGCATTTCTGGCCAGGATTTTTAGCTGTTCCTCGCCTTCCTCTAATCTTATGATTAACCTCTCTCTTTTTTCCTGGGCCTTTTTGATCTTGTGATCCAAAGCAGTAATCTCATTCTTTATTTTGGACTCTCTGTTGGCTCTTTCAAAAACAAGCTGATGGTGTCTTTGGAGAATCTTTTCCTGCTCGTTAATAGAACATTCCAATTTTTTAATGTCATCAAGTAGTTGTTTCGCCTCATCCTGTTTATTCTCATAATGAACCCGTTCTTGATTGAAATCAGCAATTTTAAGCTCCATGTCCTTTTCTAATTTCTCCAGCCTATGCGCATACTTTTCACTATCATGGCTGGCCGCTTGAATTCTTTCACTGTGGTTCTTAATCCGCTCCTGGCTTAGCTTAATCTCCGCACCCATTCTGTTCAGCCCGCTCTCCAGCTCGTGTTTATTTTCTCTTAACTGGCCCAGATATACGCGTTGCTTTTCCTGCAAGCTCTGGGCATGCCGGAGGCTAATGTTTAGGTTTTCCAATCCAGATGATATTTCGGTCAGATCGGAATGTTTTAAGGTCAACTCGGTATTCCGGGTCGATAAATTATCACTTAGTTCCTTGAGGCGGTAAGCCATGACTTTTTTCCCCAGATTATTATATTCCTCTCGCATAGCAAGATATGCCTGGGCCTTTTGCGCTTTAGTGAATAGATCGGCCTTGCGGTTACGCAGTTCACTCAGAATGTCTTCCACCCGCAGCAGATCCTGGGCAGTTGCCATAATACGCTGCTGAACTTCGTCTCTTTGGTGTCGGTATTTCATAGTACCAGCTGCTTCTTCCAACATAAACCTGCGATCAATAGGCTGCCCGTTTAGAACCCTTTCCAGCTCACCCTGACTAATAATAGAATATCCTTTTTTCCCCAGCCCTGTATCTGTATAAAGTCGTACGATATCTTTCATTCTTACTTTGGATTTATTAAGGTAGAATTCGCTTTCGCCAGAGCGAAATATTTTACGGCTCACAGTCACTTCGCTATATTCAAGGGGCAGATTACCACCCAAATTATCCACCGTCATATCGACCTGGGCCATCCCCAGTGCCTTCTTCTTATCTGTGCCGTTGAAAATTACGTCTTCGTTTTTATGTCCCCGCAGATGGCGTACATTAGCCTCACCCAGCACCCAGCGGATAGCATCAACAATATTGCTCTTTCCACAGCCATTGGGACCCACAATAATATTTATTCCCGGATTAAGACTAATTTCGGTATGGTCGGCAAAGGATTTAAACCCCTTTATCTCCAATCTTTTGAGATACACTTTATACCTCCTGATCATCACCGCCGGTACTCGATCGCCCTGAGTTATATTTCCAGTGTCAAACAGTCCGGTCAACCTTTCATCAGGGCAGGAATATCGTCCCTAATCCCTTCTGCAGTAATTAGACACCGGATAGTAAATATCCTTTTCCTGGTAAAATTTTAGTCGGTTCCCTGGAAATACACCCTTCAGGTGTTGCAAGCTGAAAAAAAGAGCGAAGTCCCCCTGGGCTCCACCCTTGGATTGGATGCCTTTTTACAAAAGCTAATACGCGTAGTCATCCTCTTTATCAGGGTACGGTATATTTCATAACAGGGATTATATAGTCTGACCGATAGCAAGAAACTCCGCGCGGGTCAGCGTATATTCAGCATCATTGCTCCCCGCTCTGCCAACCCCTATTGAATTGCGAGCCTGCATTTGATTGCTTCTTGTTTGTAATAAATCCAATTTAAATTCTTTTCTTAATTCATTAAGGCTGCTCTTTTGCTTGCCTACCATTTTGGATATATCGCGGAAATGGACATGTAAATTAATCTCAGTACCATAGCCATGTTCATCAAAATAGCGACTTATAGCCACTCGGGCTTGCTGTTTAAATATGCTCTGTTCAACCAGTTCCCCAAAACTAGAGTGGAAAGGGCCCGCCTTGACGACCCCTTCACGGCGTAATTCCTCTCCAGGATATAAACCCATTCTTATTACTCTGATGTTCTCTTTTTGGAAAAGCAAGAACATATCCCGACAGATGGATACAGCTTCCTCAATGCCCAAGGGAATATAATCGCCCCGCCTCCACATGGTCTCCAACACTGTACCGGCAATCACCAGGGTGGGGTAGATCCGCACCGCCTGGGGTTGCATGGATATTACCTGGCGGGTGGTTTCCATATCTTGAGCATAGCTATCCTGAGGCAATCCGATCATTAACTGTATGCCCAGATCAAATTGCCGGTCTTTGATTAAGTGAACACTTTTGAAAACATCCTCCGGTCGGTATCTCCGGGCAGATGCTTGCAAAACCCTATCACTTAATGACTGTACACCTAACTCTATCATCTTGACCCCATTGTCAGCCAGTAAATCAAGTATTGTTTCATTAATATAATCAGGGCGGGTAGAGATTCGGATACTTTGCACCCTTCCCTGTTGGAGAAATGGTTGTACAGCCGTCAGGTAACACAACTGCTCCTTCCTGTCCACAGCTGTAAAGTTGCCTCCAAAAAAGGCTACTTCGACGCTTGATTCCTTGGGAATGGTATGCAGACATTGCTCGATGGCAGCAGCCACCTGTGCAGGGCGCAGCACTTCTTGTTGGGCGGCAATCTTTTTCTGGTCACAGTAAATACAATCGTAAGGGCAGCCCAAATGGGGTATAAATATTGGAATATTATAATGTTTCTGGCTTTGATTTCGCTCCTTCAACTTAATCGTTCCATTATGGTACCATTCTCCAAGGCCTTTCCCGCTGCATTCTGTTCAGCTTCTTTTTTACTTTTTCCCTGTCCACAGGCCAACAGCTCTTCCTTAAGAAAAACCCCGGCTACAAAGCTTTTCGCATGAGGAGGGCCTGTTTCACTGACTATCTCGTAATGAACATTATCTTTGCTGCGCGACTGAACATATTCTTGTAAACGCGACTTGTAATCCTGATAATCACCCCGGGCGGTCTCATCTATAAGAGGCTGCAGGTATTGGAGGATAAAATCTCGGGCACTATCCAGTCCCTGATCCAGATAAATAGCGCCTATTACTGCCTCTACGGTATCGGCCAAGATGGATTTACGAGTCCTCCCTCCGGACATATCTTCTCCCCGGCCCAACATCAGGTATTTGCCGATATTAATACAATTGGCTATCTCCACCAATGCTTTTTCGCATACGACTCGAGCTCTGATCTGGGTTAAATCACCTTCGGGCTTGTCCTCAAAATTCCGGTAAAGATACTCGGCCACAATGAAGTCCAGAACCGCATCTCCTAAGAACTCCAGGCGTTGATTATTGCTCACTATACTCTGCTCTTGAGCGTAGGAGGGGTGAATCAGAGCTGTACTCATCAAGTCTTCATCATTGAATTTTATCTGATGATCAACCAAAAAGGTATGGGCTGAGTGTCGACTGTTCATCTTTTCACCTGTTGCATGTATTCGTAGAGAAATGCAACCAGAGCTTCCAGACCGGGGTAGTATTCGAGATCATCATCAGGGAATTCAATATCATAGACATCCTCGAGGGCCCTGATGACCTCCACTACATCATTAGAATCGGCTTCCAGCTCCAAGAATACCGTATCATCATTAATCCTCTCTAACGGTATATTCAGTTGCTCGGCCATAAACTTCCTTGCTATATCAAGCATCTTATGCATTATACCATCTCCTGGATTATTTCTTCTTATTATATTATAGTACCTTGCTTAATGCTAGTATTTGGCTCTGCACCATATCCTTGTGTACGCATTG
>JBAYYO010000194.1:0-4661 GCA_041672985.1 Syntrophomonas sp.
CTGTTGATTAAGAGGGAAGTGGGTTTGAATCCCACGCGGTCCCGCCGCTGTAATAGAGGAGTTTCTGCGCAATACCACTGGGAAACCGGGAAGGGTGCAGGAGTGATGATGCTTGAGCCAGAAGACCTGCCTATTTCCAGGTTCTCGTACTCTACGGACGATAGGGGGGAGGCAGTGGTGTTAATAGATCTATTGGCATACATTCCCCTAACTTATGGTTAGGGGTTTTTTTATACTATCAAAAAGTATAGCTTTTTTCATGGTAGATTGTATAAGTACAACCACGGTTCCACCTTCGCCAGAGGCTCACCCTTCGGGTCCTGCTGATGATCTCTAGCGTTCGCCATTAAGGTAGCGGCGCCAGCCGGGTTTTCTTTATGCAGTATCAATAGTTGCCAATGGATAGTTGAGAGCGAACAGGAAGGATACAGATTCAAGTGCAGGGCAGAGGGTAAGGTGAAAAGATACCGGCCTGCGCTGGTTTGAATCTGTAGCATCCGGTCAATCTTGAAGCATTGATCATGGAGCGGGGATAGTCCTGGTAATGGATGAAAGGAGAAAATAATAGTGAAAAATATTCACATACGCAAAGCATGGAGCTTGGTGTTAAGTCTGGTTATGATACTTACTATGCTTCCGTTCGGATCATATGCGCAGGGCGCAACGGAAACACCTGAAGAGGCGGTAACAACGACACTGGAATACTATCAGTCGGTTAAAAACAAGAATCTGGCCTCCTTCTGGGATACTCTGGCGGTGTATGGAGCCGGGGATGATTTAAGGGATGGGACCTGGTTGCTGCCGGTATTAGAACCGGAGGGGGATTCGTCAGCTTCTGAATATGCTGGCGCAATTCTGAACGAGCTGGCTAAAGGAGGCTGCCCTGAAAGTTGGCTCAGTGATTTGGCCGACCAACAAAACGGTGAGGGTAGCTTTGCTGGTGGTACCAATAGTCATATCTTTGCGATGATCGCCCTTGATGCTGGTAATGGTTCGTATGACCGATTGTCTGCCCTTGATTGGCTCGCCCGGCAGCAGTTTGATAATGGTGGATTTTCCTGGGGGGCAGGGGTGGAGCCCGATGTCGATATAACTGGTATGGCCTTGATAGCCTTGGGAAGATACCTGGGCACTGGTACCACCGATGCAGAACGAGACCTGGCAGAACCGGCAGTGGTAGCAGCTTTGGAATTCTTGAAGGATAAACAGATTTCTTCAGGAGGATTTGCAGGCGCCTACGGCAATAATGCCAATACTGATGCTGCAGCTGTCTTGGGATTGGCAGCGGTGGGAGAAGATGTGCAGTCGGCTGGGTGGACGACAGATGCTGGTGAGAATCCCTTCAGTTGCCTATTAGGATATCGGGCCAGTGACCGGGGTTTCGGATGGGATGATAACGCAGTCAGCAATGCTATGGCTACTGCGCAGGTACTTTTGGCCCTGGATGATATTGCCGGCCGGGAATCCACTTTTAACAGACTATCCGAACAAGAATTCGATGATATATACATTTATTTTACCGGTGATCCGGTAGAGGCAGAGACAGGTGCTGTACTCAGTTGGCGGCTGATGGGAACGAACCTCGATGCAGCAGGTATTCCGACTCCGGTCGAGGGCGCGCACTACACGGTCAGTGCCAATGATGGCCAGGAGGAGGTTGTGCCGGTTGGCAGCGACAACGGCTATGTTACCGTTACGTTTAATGAAGCGGGAACCTATGTGCTGCAGGCCGAAGCATCGCTTGATGAAGGCGTAGAAATAGCGGCTCTGACTATTGTGGTGCAGGGGTCTTCTTGCCCTGCTGATACTATCCAGGTAGCCATACGCGTGGAAGGGGCCTATGATACTACAGCCCAGGCCGATTCATTTACGGTCACTGATGATGGCGATCTTTCGCCCGCCGAGGTAGTTGCCCAGTTTCTGGAGAGTAAGCAGATTACTTATGTAATGGCCAATTACAATGGCACGGGATATATTTCCGAAATAAACGGGGAAAAGTCGGGGATTTTTGGCGGGTATGACGGCTGGCTGGGGGCAGTAAATGGAGATCTTAATACCTATACTGTCAACGATGGTGACGAGGTACTCTTTTTCTATGGAGATTGGCCCTCAGGGTATGCTCCTTCTACATATATACCAATCATCGCTGCTGGAACAGCTAATTATGAGCTGGGCCAGGACCTGGATATACATCTGACCGCTGACTATAACGAAACAGAATATGATGAAAACTGGAATCCGATTTCCACACAGGTAATTACCATTGATCTGCCTGATGTCGATGTGGCGGTCAACGATTGGGCTGGCAAGACAGATGCAAATGGCCTCATTACGATTCCAGCCGAGGCTTTTTCTACTGGAAATCAAAAGATCTATTTCAGCCAGGAAAATGAAAATACCTCTCCCGGAATAGTCAGGACTGTTGTTGACATCAAGCCGGTTTCCCCTGGCGGTGATATAGAGTCAGATGGTATAACGCTGGTTGTTGAAGGGGTGGACGGTGAGATTATCTTTTCTGAAAGCCAGGACTGGCATGATGGTGATACAGCTCTGTCAATCTTGCTGGATCAACCCGCACTTGATGTTGAAACGACAGGTAGTACCGGCAATAGGTATGTCAAAAGCATCAACGGGCTAGCCGAGTTTGATTATGGACCGACCAGCGGCTGGACCTATCGAGTGGACGGCGACGCTCCCTCCGTTGCCGCCGATGCCTATGAATTGTCTGAGGGGCAAACAGTAGAATGGGTTTATACAGCAAAAGGCCTGACAAATTACACTTCAGATGGGATAAAGGTAATTGTAGAGGGGCTAAATGGCGAGATTTTCTTTTCTGAAACATTGGAGAGGCAGGAGGATGATACCGCCCTATCAATTATGCTTGATCAATCCGAACTTGATGTTATAACAACCGGAAGTGCAGGCAACCGGCATGTCAAAAGCATCAACGGGTTGGCCCAGTTTGACTATGGACCAACCAGTCGCTGGAACTATTGGGTGGATGGCGAAGCTCCCTCTGTTGCGGCGGATGCTTATGAACTGTCTGGCGGGCAAACCGTAAAATGGTTATATACAACTGAAAATAAAGGAACGTTGGTAACTTATGGACAGGCAGAGGTTGAGCGTATGCTGGCCGAAATTGTCAAGCAGATGCGCCTGCAGGGAATTCAGGATGAGTTTGATATTATCATCCTGGCCAGAAACAATGCCCTGGACATCAGCAGTGCATCTGCTTTCTTAATCGACAGAGTCCGGGCCGCCAACGGAAACTTTTCGAAAGCCACGGACCTGGCCAAGATATTAATGGCCGCGCAAGCCTGCGGAATGAATCCTGACAATGTGGGGGGATTTAATCTGCTGACTAGTCTATATCAATTTAACAATATTACCAGACAGGGTGTTAATGGATCGATATTTGCGCTGTTGGCTTACGATGCACTGGGGGTTGACCCATCTGTGGGCAGCATAAACACCAGAGAAAAAATGATTGCGGACATCTTAAGTTTTCAGAATAAGAACGGCGGTTTGGCGTTAGCCCGTGGGGGGGTTAGTGATCCGGATCTGACGGCCATGGCTTTGACGGCGCTGAGCAAATACAGAGATCAAGCGGTTGTAAAAACGGCTATCGCTCAGGGACTCAGTTATTTAAGCAGTATCCAGGAAAACGATGGTACTATGCCGGCGGCGTCCCTCAACTGTTCAGAAACCCTGAGCCAGGTTATAATAGCGCTGGCTTCTTTAAACATCGGACTTGACGATAAGCGGTTTGTCAGGGGTGAGGGTGATTTGCTGACGGCATTGCTTTCATTTAAGACGGCGGAGGGATTCAAGCATATCCAGGGAGGAACTGCCGATGCCATGGCGACCCGTCAAGCAGCCCTGGCACTGACTGCTTACCAAGCTTATCTAACCTGGCAACCGGGACTTTTTGACTTATCGTCCCCGACCGCAGCTTTTTCAGATTTGTATAATGTCAAATGGGCGCAGGAAGCGATCTCCTATTTGAGCCGCCAGAATATTTTGAGCGGTTATGGTGACGGAAGCTTCCGCCCCCTGGAAGAAGTCAGCCGTGAGCAGTTAATAACTATGCTGATGCGGAGTTTGGAGCCGGGTTTTGAAGCGGCCGAGTCCAGTTTTACAGATGTCCCCGGCCAGGCCTGGTTTGCACCCTATGTAGGTGCGGCTCAGAAGGCAGGTATAACCCGGGGGATAGGGGGAGGTTTATTTGGCACCGGGACGTCCATTCGCAGGCAGGATATGGCAGTGATGGCAGATAAAATGGCCCTTAGGGCCGGGATACCCCTGGGGACCCGGGGAGACATCGCCAGCCCTACATTTGTAGATGCCGCCACCATTTCTGATTATGCGGTCAGCAGTATTGACAGACTCCGTATCGCCGGTATTATAGCTGGCAAGGCAGATGGCAGGTTTGATCCGATTGGTTCCTGCACGCGAGCTGAGGCGGCTGTGATTATATACGGACTAATCAAGCGATAATAATAGGGAGGTATGAAGCGGCTATACTTTAAAGTACAATATGATATAATAGTATATAGTAAAAAACTATTGGAGGCAAAATATATGAAGCTATATACTATGAAAGATGTAATGGAGATTCTAAACGTTACCCGCATGACACTTTTGTCTTGGGAAGAAAAAGG
>JBAYYO010000195.1:0-4659 GCA_041672985.1 Syntrophomonas sp.
CCCGTTTTTCCTTCTGCTAAAAGCTGTTTAATTTTAACATCAATTATATCTGCATTTTCAGCATGAACCATAATGGTTACGCCGCATTTTTTAGCTATCTGCAAAGCTTTAAAGATAGAATCATCGGTAGCATAGTAATCCATCCCTTTATAGGCCATAAAGAGTTTAACTGAGGCTACCCCAACTTCAGCCATAGAAGGTATATCTTTAAAAGATTGGTCAGTAGGATCCATTATAATGCCATGCAGCACATAGTCCACCATGGCTTTTCCCGCTACTGCTTCTTTTTTATAGTTTATTATGGAGTCTTTAAGTCCTACACCTTTAGGCTGGACAACGAAATCCCCAACTGTTGTAGTACCGCCCACCGCAGCAGCATCAGAAGTTTCATAGCCAAGAGAATTAAAGGAATTATAGTGCAGATGCTCATCTACACCGCCAGGGATAACATATTTACCTGAGGCATCTACTACCTGGTCGGCCCGGCCTTCTAAACCTATGCCAATCGCTACAATTTTTTCGCCTTCTATAAGTACATCTGCTTTATATTCATTTACCGAAGTCACTATAGTACCATTTTTAATTAAGATATTCATATTTCCACCTCGCTGTTTATAATGTTTGCCTATGCCTAAAGCTATGAATCAGGGGGCACTTATTTAAAAAGCAAAGTTTTTAATTAAATGTGCCCCCTGTCAGTATCTAGATTTAGTGTTCTATTTTTTATAGTTGTAGGGTTGGGTCCAACAAGATGCTGCCCACTAAATTATTGGACTTAGCTACCCGTACCAACCATTAGTGGACAATATCTCTTTTATATACGCTAGCATCGATGCCTTCAAGGTATTTCACTACATTTTCCAAAGGCTCGACATCGGCGAACTTGGCATCCATGTCAAACAGGTTCCAGGCAATAACTCCTGGTACTCTATCGCCAATAGTACCTTCGGGAATTATAGTTTTAAATCCATATCCGGTTGAATCCATAACCGTATGTCTAACACATGCGCAGGCGGTGGCGCCCATTACTATTACCGTGTCAACTCCAAGAGTGTACAGGGTTACAGCTAAATGGGTACCAAAGAAATTGCTGGCATATTTCTTGTGAATAATGGGTTCTTCCGGCTGGGGTTTTAGTTTGGGGTCAATTTGCATCCATTCAGACTTAATATCTAATGTGCGCATGGGAATTTTCTCATCCCATTTGCATAAATCGAGTTGTCTTTTTCCAGTATATCCTGTAGTTGTGTGGAAAATAGGAACTCCTGATTTTCTGGCTGCATCTAATACCTTAAGGGCATTGGCACAAATTTCCTCATTGTTCTCACAGGTAAAGGGGTGCCCATCCGACATCCAGGCCCTGGCCATATCTACTGTAGTTACGCAAGGGGCTTTTCCATAACCCATTCTTCTTTGGAATCCCCTAGCTTTATAGACCTTTTTGGCTTCCTCAAAAGCCCTGTTTAGCATTTCCTCATCAAAATTATATTGTCCCCCTGTGTCTACATATTTATCCCAGGTTTCCTTTTTCTCCCACGCCTCTTTGTCTGCCATCGATATCCATCCTTTCACGTTTTAAAATTTCCATCTTGGAGATAAACCGTTATCAGTATTATTGACGTCCGGTTATTTTAATATTCTTTGTTTTTTATTGGAAAGACTATTATTGTATTGGATTATTTCCACTGTTGAATTTTGTCCCGATTCCCGTAAATATTTCTGGATTGGTCGGCTGAAAAAGTGTATCATATTAAAATTAACTACAAAAAAAGAATCTAGACCCGCCTGATCAGACCAAAGCATTAGAGACTACAATTTCGCTAGCCCGAAAACGATTCAGATTGTTTTTCTTGATAAGTGCTAATAAAATGATAGAATATTAATTCATACCACATCTTATAAACAGTATGGTTAGCAATTGCACGGGGAGGCAGATTATGAATCTAACTAAGTCGATGGTTACAATGGCATCGAGTTTGAACAGGTTTAAGGAAAGGTTTTCTTATCAAGATATTCTGGGGATTCTGCTGGGGTCGTTAATACTAGCCCTGGCGATACAGCTGATTTTGGTACCTGCTTACATTCTGACTGGCGGGGTCACCGGGATTGCTATTATACTTAAGTTTCTTAGCGGGGTGGATATTTGGATCTGGTACATGGGTCTAAACATACCTATTTTTATTATGGGATATAAATTCATCAGCAAACGCTTTGCTCTTTATAGTCTCATAGGCATGTTAGCCCTTACCTTCTTTTTGGGGATTAGCGAAAACTGGCAGATTGATCTGGGTATAGACAACCTCCTTTTAGCGTCCATACTGGGGGGAGTCTTATCCGGTGTAGGTATTGGCATCAACCTGCGCAGTAAAGGGTCAACCGGAGGACTGGACATCATAGCGGTGATTATCAGTACTTTCTGGGGGTATAGCTTCGGTACCATTTCCTTCGTTGTAAATTTGATCATACTGGGAGTTTTTCTTTTTACCTCTAATATAGAGCTGACCCTTTTCTCTGCCATATCCATATTCATTTGTGGCAAAGTGGTGGATAATGTGCAATTAGGATCGAATGTGAGCAAAACCGCCATGATAGTTTCCGAACAACATGAGGATATAGCCAGGGAAATATTTGATAATATAAATCGCGGCTGTACCTACCTGGTGGGCCGGGGAGCCTATACCGGTGAAAGCAGGAATATCATTATGGTTACCGTAGCCAGGACACAGCTGCCCCGCTTAAAGGAAATTGTATTTCAGATTGATCCCCATGCCTTTATTACTATCAATGAAACTATTGAAGTTTTTGGTAAGGGATTCAAGCAGAGCGGTCCCGAGTTTTAAATGGCTGTGAAATTACTATCCTGTGCACTATAACAGAAATATATGGCAGGGCGGATCTACCTAGCGGGTATTGAGGATTTAGTTCCAAGGAAGATGTTTGGTTGTTTTCCAGTAATTTATGGGGAATAAACCTTTTAAGGCAAATCAATATCAATTCCATATTTTTTTATCTTGCGCGATAAGGTGGAAGGATTAATACCCAAGTCGGAAGCCGCTTTGCGGATGGATGGATAGTTTTTTAGGGTAGAAACAATAATATCTTTTTCAAAATGCTCTAGTAAATAATTTAATTTTTCTGCAGACTTTTCGTCTTTTTTATTATATTCTGCTAAAATATGATCCGCTAATAGCTTGGTGGGAAGCTGTTCGATACCAATCTCATCATTAGCATTAACTACAAATAAATATTCTATCAGATTTTGCAATTCTCTTACATTGCCTGGCCAGGAATAATCAGTCATAATTCCCATTACGGCAGGAGCGATAATTACATCCTTTTTGTAAAATTCATTGAGTTTATCCAGGAAGTACGAGATTAACGTGGGGATATCCTCTTTTCTCTCTCTGAGAGCAGGAATGTTAATAGGAACAATGTTTAAGCGGAAAAAAAGATCCTCTCTAAAATTGCCTAGCTCAACCTCTTTAGAAAGCTCCTTATTAGTAGCAGCTATAATCCGTACATTTATTTCGGTGACCTCACTGGCCCCTACTCTAAAAACCTCTCTTTCTTGAATTGCCCGCAGTAATTTGGATTGAGCTGCTAAAGACAATTCACTAACCTCATCCAGTAAAATTGTCCCCTGGTTGGCTAACTCTAACAAACCGGGTTTTCCCTGCCGATTTGCTCCTGTAAAAGAACCGGGCTCATAGCCAAATAACTCAGATTCAAACAGTTCATTGGGAATTGCAGCACAGTTTACTTTTATAAAATGGCCATCGCTTCTAGGACTCTGTTGGTGAATAAATTTTGCCAGGAGTTCTTTACCGGTACCTGATTCCCCATAAATTAAAACCGTACTGTCAAAACTTGCCGCTTTTGAAGCCAATTCCAACATCTGCATCATGATTTTGCTCTTGAAAATAAACCCCTCCCCCTGCATCTGCTGCTGGAGAAGCGATTGTGTTTCGGTGGAATATTGAAGGATTAGATTATTAGTGGCTAGCAATTCATTTCTCAGCCTGGCCAGGTCAGAAATGTTACGTGTATTATTGAATACCCCAATAATTTTTCCTTCTTCATTGTAAATTGGACTAGCCGTAGTTAAAGCATTCTTACCAGTAATATATTTATGCATAATTGATACTGGTTTCCCATCCTCTAAGACTACCAATGATGCCGCCATATTAAACATTTTTTCTTGTAGCAGTATACGAAGATTTTTACCTATCATTTGCTCTTTTTTTAGACCAGTGATTTTCTCATAGGCATTATTAACATAGGTAATATTTCCTTTATCATCGGAAATCAAAATTCCATCCGATGAGGCCTCCAGGGCAGCACCCATCAAGTTGCCATTATCCATCAACACTATATCCTGGTAATTGTCTGTTTGCGTTATCTCCTTGAGATCTTCTACTAGTGTTTTAACCGGAGTATTAGGATCGATGTTTTTGGCTAAGGCAATGATTAGATTTTTTGAAGTTATTTCACCTATTACCTGACCCTCATTGTTTACAATATCTAAAATTTCTCTCGAACATTGCATCAACTTTTCTGCTACTTGATGTAAACTTTCATCCTCACAAACTTGAAGAATACTGTTTACTCATGATGACATCAGCACATATTTTTCCTCCCTTGTATAAATCAACTTATCTT
>JBAYYO010000196.1:0-4654 GCA_041672985.1 Syntrophomonas sp.
CTTCCAAGCGGAAGTGGGCTCTTCTGGACTCTCCGGGGGTGGACCAGCGATTTGTGGTGAGCGCAGTTGGCTTTCCAGGTTGGTCACCCGTAGCTTCAAGGCTTCTATTTCAGCTGTCAGGCTGCCAATGTCCGGGTCTTTATCGATCTCCATTCCAACGCCCCCTTGGCTATATTGGGTAACCTGCCTCGTTTTAAGCATTATTTTATCATTCATCTTCGGTCTGGTGGGGCGCAAATGAATCCTGGGGTAACGCCTGAAGATAATGCTTTTGAATTTCCACATCTAAGCCTGGTAAAATTAATTTAGATTAATATCGGCCTTAACCGGTAAGACACTATCTTTAAAGGTGCCATCTCCTAAAGTGCCGTACTTGTTATTACCCCATACCCATAGTGTTCCATCCTTAAGTAAAACCGCTGCATTGTTTGGTCCGTATGCAATTCCAGTTACATCACTTCTTTTTTGTAGCGCCAGCAAATCAATTGCCAATAACATTTCGGTTTCATTTCCATAGGTAGTATTAGCTGAAGTCAACCATTCATATGCTCTACCGTCATTTTTTAATATTAATCCGCCCTTTTGATTTGCCGCAACTGCTTTAACATCTTTTATAATGTTTATCTTTACCGAGTCAGCTGTAGGTTCTGCAACTACAAGATCACCATAACCGTTCCTGAAGCTATGTGCCCAAACAGTTCCGTCTTTCTTTAAAACTATCATATGCCCACCTTTGTATTCTAAAGTTAAGGCATTATTTACCCCTTCAATTTGTACCGGTATTTCAGCATCCTTAGTTTCTCCTCCTACTTTTTTCATAGCGTATTGGCCCCAGGTCCAAACAGTGCCGTCATTTTTTACTGCAAAGGACTTTTTTGATTCGGCTGTTATATCTATAACATTCGTTAGGTTAGAAACCTGAACCGGGATATTACTATCCTCATTGGTGCCGTTTCCAAGTTGATAGGCATGATTGTCTCCCCATGCCCATACAGTTCCATCTTTTTTTAGTGCCAATATATGATCAGATCCTGCAGATATATCTGCTACATCGCTTAAACCTGCAACCTGTACAGGAGTTTTACTGTTTAGGTTTGATTTCTTCAACGGATCGGTATTATAATTCCTGCCGCCCCATATCCAGACTGTTCCATCTTTCTTCAATGCTGCAGTCCTGTGACCCCCTGCCGATACGCAAATCATATTCGACAACCCAGCAACTTGAATTGGTTTATTACTACTTTCACTTGTACCGTCTCCCAATTGATATAAAGAATTAGCCCCCCATGCCCAAACAGTTCCGTCATTCTTAAGGGCAACAAAATGATCCCAGCCAATATCAATTCTTTTATGTTGAGGTACCGCGTTATAATCAGCGATATCTCTTTCCGATTGGTCACCGGATTTCAAAATCTCATTTGTTGAAGTAGTTGATGTTTTAGTTGTTTCTTTTCCAGACTCCATATTCCCACACCCAGACGACCCTATCACAATAAGTGCAACGATCACCATCCCCAACCATAGGCTCTTGTGAGTAGATCTCTTCTCTTGATTAATCATTTCTATGTGTCCTTCCATTTTTTACAAAACCGGTATTTGGTATTATCTTTTTATGCTATATTTAATGGGACTTCTTTATTATTTTTTATATTCCTGCTAATATTCCATGATTTCTATGTTCCTAATCGAATTCTGCTATTTCTTGCCCCTAAACACGGACGTGCTTTAATTATTAATCAACACAATTTAGTCTCTGCCTCGTTAAAATGCTATTCTATCCACTGTCGAAGACCTAAATCAGAAAAAGTTTAAGCCCCTCCGAAGTCGAAGGGGCCTCATTTTCTTTGGAGCCGAGCACAGGACTTGAACCCGCAACCTGCTGATTACAAATCAGCTGCTCTACCGATTGAGCTAGCTCGGCTCAGCAAATAATATTTTATCTCCTGGGTCAGGCGAAGTCAAGAGCAACTTAATATATCAACAGTTCGATTTTTTTGGCTCGCAAATATCTCACCAAACTAAAGCGATTCTTCCCTGTCCTCCAGGTATTTCTCCAGTTTCCGTTTTACCCTCTGCAGGGCGTTGTCAATCGATTTGACATGGCGCTTCAAATCCACCGATATCTCCTGATAGGATTTACCCTCCAAATAGGACATTAATACTTTCCATTCCAGCGTGCTGAGTATTTCACCCATCTTTTTTTCAATAAAAATAAATTCTTCGCGGCTGATTATAATTTCTTCCGGATTGGTTATTCCCGTAGTAGTTATTATATCCATCAAGGTGCGGTCCGACTCTTCATCGTATATAGGTTTGTTAAGCGATACGTAGGAATTAAGAGGAATATGTTTTTGCCGGGTAGCGGTTTTTATAGCTGTAATTATTTGCCGGGTAATACAAAGTTCAGCAAATGCTCTAAAGGAAGTAAGTTTGTCCACCCGGTAGTCACGGATGGCCTTAAATAAACCGATCATACCTTCCTGAATGATATCTTCCCGATCCGCCCCGATCAAAAAATAAGATCGTGCTTTAGCTCTAACAAAATTCTTGTACTTATCAACAAGAAACTCAACTGCAAATTGTTCCCCCTGCTGAGCGAGTTCAACCGTTTCTTCGTCAAGCATCTCAGCGTATGTCACATAGAATTCCTTTTCAGCGACGGAACTGAGCACTCTATCGCCTCCATCATAATATTTTGATAAATGAATCACAAATATAAACCTTTAACTTCGATAATAAACCTATTGTATTATAGCTACTAGGACTAAAATCGTCAAGGCTTGTCTGCACATCTTCTCTGACGAACTACTTCATAGATAATTAAGCCTGCTGCTACCGAGGCATTCAGTGAAGCGATCGCTCCCAGCATGGGAATAGTCACCAGCAAATCACAATTCTGTCTAACCAGCCTCCTGATTCCTGTACCTTCTCCTCCTATGACCAGTGCTGTGGGACTGGGTATCTGACAGCCATAATACTCTCTGCCTTCCATGTCCGCACCAACGACCCATAGTCCCTTATCTTTCAATTTTTTAATACAATTTACCAGATTGGTTTCACGGGCAATTAGCACATGTTCCACAGCTCCGGCTGAAGCCCGTGCCACCGCCCCTGTGACTTCCGAGGAGTTATGTTGGGGAATGATTATTCCATGGATCCCGGCGCATTCAGCGGTTCGAATTATTGAGCCCAGATTCTGCGGGTCTTCTATGCCATCTAATATTAATATAAAGGGTTCCTTACCCTCTAAGGCGGCCTGTTCGAGGATTTCATCCACGCTGGAATACTCATAACTATCCACCTGTGCAACCACCCCCTGGTGATTGGCGATAGTATACATCCCATCCAGACGCTGCTTGTCTACATACTGAAAATAGATGCCTTTCTTCCGTGCCATTTGCAAAAGTTCTTCTATCCTTTTTCCGCCGCGTCCTTCCTGGATAAATATTTTATGGACTCTGCGTTTTCCCCGCAGAGCCTCCATTATACTATTAACCCCGGCTAGTTTTTCCTGCATAATTTTCTTCCTTTCCACTATGAAGATGGGCATTGTGATTAAACGCGCCATCCTAATAACGCTCAATATGGATGAGTTTTCCCATAGGATGATGCTGAATTTAATATGTCTATCACGAAACAACCATAAATTATGTTAGTAGTGTTAACCGCTAATCAGTGAATCATGAATAATATTAGATCTCCTGGCTAGCTTGCAGACTAATAAATCTGAAATGATGCGTAATTTTGCTGGGCCAGTTCAACAAGTAATGATTGTCCTCGCTAGCCTTGGGGCCGCAATTATGAATCATCAGCGGAACCCCGTCGCGTCCCCTCTGATCCGATATAATACCGATATGTTCAAGGGGCCGACCAAATACTACAATATCACCCGGCTGCCAGTTGGTCAAATTACTGACATCGCCTGGAACGATTTCTGTAGTTAGCTCCTGGCCATAGCGCTTAAAGAATACCTGCAGGTTGCTAACTCTCCTGAAATCAATATAGGGGTCAGGATCACTTCCGGTTGCCCCATATTCTTGGGGAACCTTTTTAATATCTTCATCCACCATTTTCTTCAGATCATACCCGGCCGTTTTAAAAGCCCGCCATATTACATCCGTACAGGCACCTCTGCCCTCCGGCGGGTATCCCCCCTGAAAATATGATCCGTCATAAATAGTGCCTCGTTCCACTTCCTGGCGCGCTCCATTAACGATATCGATGGAATCGGGAATGCCATTCTGGTTTTGATCCTGGGAAGAAACCCGCTGGGGAACCTCACATTTAGGTCCCTGATATTGGCTTCCTATACTATTAGGAATACGCAATCCGCTTAATATACTCCCATATGCGTAGTACAATAATACTAATCCCACTATTGCTGCCAGCAATATAAGCCAGCGCTTCTTGTTGACCATGTCAATCCCCCCGGCGATTTCGAAAATGTTTAATTATTGCGCCTTTTGTTTCAGTCTAGCATAAATATTAAATGTTTGCTCTGTTGCCAAGTACATTTATAATTACGCGATTGTTCACCTGGTTTAATTGTGATACCAATATGTAATTCCACCATTTTTGTCATTGTTTTTTGAATATCAGTATTTGTTCTGTTGCAGATAACTTTCAAAATTCACAAAAAACAAAACCAGCACCC
>JBAYYO010000197.1:0-4610 GCA_041672985.1 Syntrophomonas sp.
GTTTACCTTTGGCATAGGCTATAGCCAGGTTTTCCTCAATGGTCATATCAAAAGCGGTGCCTTTAAGCGGATCCTGAAACACCCGCCCGATATATCGGGAACGTTTATATTCCGGCCAGAAAGTCATGTCCACGTTGCCCAATACTACTCGACCCGCATCTATTTCACAGACCCCGGCGATACAGTTAAGCAAAGTAGACTTGCCTGCGCCGTTGCCACCGATTACAGTTACGAACTCGCCCGCTTCCAGGGCAAGGTTAATATTATCAATAGCCAGCTTTTCATTAGTGGTGCCCTGGTCAAATATTTTGCTGAGACCCTCGATTTTAACCAATCTTTTTACCTCCCCGGTTTAACCCCTCCGCGGACATTTTCCGTTTATAAAATCCAGCCTTTTTTTTAATAACCGGCATAGCCAGTGCCAACGCCACCAATGTTGCCGATACCAGTTTCAGATCCGTAGCCGGCATCCCCATTTCCAGAGCCACAGCAATAATCATGCGGTAGAGCATAGCCCCGAGTATTACCGCTATCAAACGCCGCATCAGCGAACTAATGCCAAAAACTACCTCGCCAATAATAACCGAGGCCAAACCTATGACTACCATGCCTATACCCATGCCAATATCCGTAAATGATTGATATTGGGCCAGCAGCGCACCGGACAGAGCCACCAGAGCATTGGAAAGCGCCATCCCGATTAAGATCGTGGTATCGGTATTGACCCCCAGAGCTCGCACCATCTGCGCATTATCACCGGTAGCGCGCAGAGTAAAACCAAACTTGGTCTTTAATAAAAGGTACAATAAGATTAATATTACGATCAGGATGACCAGGGGTATAAGCAGCTGTGCGTGGGCCTCCAGGGGTGTACCCTCCAGGCAGCTGAATACGGTCGTTTTGTTTACCAGGGGAATATTGGCTCGGGTACCCATTACCTTTAAATTAATGGAGTACAAACCCAGCATAACCAGAATCCCTGCCAGTAATGGCTGAATCTCCAGCTTGGTGTGCAATAATGCGGGTACACATCCCGCCATGCACCCGGCTAGCAAGGCCAGTACCAGTCCCCAGCCCGGATATCCATTGGCACATAACACCGCCGAGAAGGCAGCCCCGGTAACGAAGCTGCCATCTACGGTCAAATCGGGGAAATTTAAGGTTCGAAAGGAAATAAAGACTCCCAGGGCCATAATAGCATAAATAATCCCCAGTTCAATTGAACCCTGAAAGGCCAAAAAACTCATTTAATTGCCGACTCCTTTGCAATTAGTTTTGAAACACCGTGGCTGCTTTTAAAACATCATCAGGTATGGTAATCCCAATAGCAGCGGCGGTATCTTTATTGACATAGATATCCATGTCAGTCATGGTCTTAACCGGGATGTCGCCGGCCTTTTTGCCGTTTAATATCTCAACTGCCATTTGGGCAGTTTCCTGACCCAGGATGGTGTAATTGATGCCAAAGGTAGCCAGGCCGCCATCTTTAACCATTGAATCCGCCCCGACATATACAGGTTTTTTCGCCTTATTAGCCACCTGGGCCACCAGCGGCATAGCTGAAGCCACAGTGTTATCTATGGGTGAAAATACGGCATCAACCTTGCCCACCAAGGAGCTGACTGCCTGTTGAACTTCCGATGAGTTCGTTACTGTTGCCTCTATCACCGTCAGACCATTTTTAGCCGCATAATTTTTTAGATCATTAACAACCGATACAGAATTGGTTTCACTGGAGGTATACAAAGCTCCCACGGTCTTAATGTCAGGCGTTATACGCTGGGCCAGTTCCATAATTTTTTGGGCTGATACCGCATCAGAAGTGCCCGTAACATTCTGGCCGGGCTTCTCCAAATTGCTCACCAGTCCTGATCCCACCGGATCGGTACAGGCTGAGAATACTATCGGGATATCCTTGGTTTCGCCTACCGCCGCTTGAGCAGACGGGGTGGCAATAGCAATGATTAAGTCATACTTATTATTTACAAACTTCTGGCAGATAGTCTTGAGATTAGTCTGATCGCCCTGAGCATTCTGGTAATCTATTACTACTTTCTCACCGTCTTTAAATCCTTGTTTATCCAATTCCTGAACAAAGGACTCTCTGATAGTGTTGAGGGATGGATGCTCCACGATTTGTACGATCCCTATCTGTAATTTTTTATCGCTGTTTTGAGATTCCCCTGCTTCCTTCTGATTTGGTGTACACCCGACCAACGAGGTCATTAGCAATGATAAGCATACCAGGATAACTACTGATTTGAAAGACTTTTTCATTAAATACCCTCCCCTTAAATATTATTATTGAATGTTCTCTGCGATCTCCCCCTCCCCCGCGGTAAGGAGGGGCCAAAAAGCTTTACCAAACAATAGAAAACACCTGTCCTATATAATAAGGACAGGTGCAAAACCTGCGGTGCCACCTTCGTTGATGCGTAAATATATTATGCATCCTCTCTCGCAGAGTGCCATCACACTCCTCGCCCTTTAACGCTGGCTGTGCGTCGCAAGCTACAGGGGTATAATACCCGTTCACTTCGCCCTCCGAGGCCCATTTATCCACTCTTCACCAGTCGGGCTCTCACCTGCCCCGACTCTCTTTATGGTTAGTGTATGGCTTTACTCCCTCATCAACGGTTTAAAGAAATATAACCATATGTATTCCAAATTGTCAATGGTAGTTCACTAAATGTCTACCTTAAAATGACCAGTTCCGCTTACTTAGTTGGCTAGCAGCATCTTATCATCGGCCATCGTAAATCCACTGGCCTTTTTAAACATATCCAGCAGGTCAGGTATACTGGTATTATTGCGCTGTTTTTCCCCTAAATCCAAAATAATGCGTCCTTCGTGCATCATTATGGTACGGTTGCCTATGCACAGAGCATCTTCCATATTATGGGTTACCATCAGAGTAGTTAGTTTATATTTGCTTATAATTAAATCGGTCAGTTCCAACACTTTTTCCGCTGTACTAGGATCTAACGCCGCCGTGTGCTCATCTAGCAGCAAAAGTTTAGGTGTTTTCAGGGTAGCCATTAACAGGGTTAAAGCTTGCCGCTGTCCGCCCGACAATAGTCCCACCCGGGTGGTGAGACGGTCTTCCAATCCTAGTCCCAACAAATGTAAACGATCGCAAAAAAGATCACGATCCTGCTTCAACACACCCCGCCTTAATTTGCGTCGCATACCTCTCTTCATAGCTATGGCCAGGTTCTCCTCAATCGTCATGGAGGCTGCCGTGCCCATCATCGGGTCCTGGAACACCCTTCCTATATATGATGCCCGCTTATACTCCGGCAAGCCATTGACTTCCTCTTGATCAATAAGTATGCTGCCTGCGTCCACCCCATAAACCCCGGCCACTGCATTCAACAGGGTTGATTTTCCGGCTCCATTGCCACCGATCAAGGTGACAACGTCCCCGCTTTTCAGTTCCAGGTCAATTCCCGCCAGAGCTTGACGTTCATTAACACTGCCGGGATTAAATGTTTTTTTAATTCCCTTTAACTTTAACATGACAAAGTCACCTCTCTGTTAATTTGACCGGTCTAAACTTTTCTTTAATAATTGGGGATGCCATCGCCAGTACCACCAGTATGGCAGTGAATAACTTAAGATCAGTGGTGGGCAGTCCCAGCCACATGACCAGGGCAATTACCTCCCGGTATATTATAGAACCAATTAATACCGCCATCAGAGTGCGGAGCAAAGTCTTGTTGCCAATGACCACTTCCCCCATAATAACCGAAGCCAGCCCGACGACAATCATGCCGATACCCATGCCGACGTCGCTATAACTCTGATATTGGGCTACCATCGCACCAGCAAGAGCTACCAGGCCATTGCCCAGGGCCAATCCCAATACCTTGGAAGAATCCGTATTTACACCCATACTGCGAATCATCTGCTCATTGTCACCTGTGGCCCGGAGGGCCATGCCCACTTCAGTCAGCAGGAAGATATACAAAAGATACGCTGCGCCTGCTGCTACTAACAGTCCCAGAGCCAAAACCGCATAATTACGGGGAACCAGAGCGGCAACATTGGTAAATATGATATCCAGCCGCAACAGGGACAGCATCGCTTTCCCGCCCATTATTCTTAGATTAATTGAGTAGAGGGCTATCATCATCAGAATACCAGCTAATAGAGGTGCTATCCGCAGTCTGGTATGGAGTAAGCCGGTTACCAGTCCGGCGCCTACACCCACAATCAGCGCCAGCACCGTTCCCAGCCAGGGGTCATAACCTTCCATAATGAGGCGGGCCGCCACCGCTCCACCCAGAGTAAAACTGCCATCAACGGTCAAATCAGGGAAATCCAGCACCCGAAAAGTTATATAGACTCCCAGCACCATAACTCCGTATAATAAACCCTGTTCCAAGGCTCCAAACCATATACTTGATATCAAAACATATCACCTGTCAAAATTAATTTTGTATCCGTTGGTAATAACCATTCATTTATATACCTGTCGCAGCCTTTTATTTTATGACCGTCTTGGCCCTGGCAATGACTGCTTCAGGGACAGTAACTCCCATATTCTGAGCTGCTTTTAAGTTCAATACCAAATCAGAACCTGTTTGCTGTTGAATCGCCATATCCTG
>JBAYYO010000198.1:0-4608 GCA_041672985.1 Syntrophomonas sp.
GCGCCGTATTCCCCTGAATTCATGCGGGGCCGGCCGAAATGAAAAACATTTGCTGGTTGCAATTTCATACCCGCACAATTAACCTAATAGTTAGGAGACAGAAGTCACATCTTCTATTATAGTTACGGACATGATATTTCAGTATAAAGGGGTGAAGACATTGTGAGCGGTGAGGATAAATTTGATGCTATTGTCGTGGGAGCTGGACCGGCCGGCAGTGCGTGCGCATATACTTTGGCCAAAGCGGGGAAAGAAGTGCTGGTAATTGAGCGGGGTGATATTCCCGGCCGGAAGAACGTGACCGGAGGAAGGCTTTACACCTATGCTCTGGATATGTTGGAGGAAGGCTTGCACCAAAAGGCGGCCCTGGAAAGACAGGTTACCCATGAACAAATCATGATGCTAAGCGGCGATAGGGCCGTAAACATTGAATTCATGAATCCGGCCTATAATCAAGAGGGTTCAATGCCCATGTCTTATACGGTGCTTAGAGCTAAATTTGACAAATGGCTGTCCGGCCAGGCGGAAAAGATGGGAGCGGTAGTGGTCTCGGGGATTAAGGTAGATGAATTGATCGAACAGGATGGCCAGATCATAGGGGTCGTAGCCGGCGAAGACCAATTGTTTGCTGACATAGTGGTAGCGGCTGACGGGGTTAACTCGTTTATGGCGCAGAAGGCGGGTTTGATCCCGGATATTAAGGCTGCAACCATGGGCGTGGGGGTAAAAGAAATAATCGAGCTGCCAGCTAAAACCATTGAAGAGCGCTTTAACTTAAAAGCAGGAGAGGGAGCTGCCCGAATGCTTTTGGGCTGTACGGAGGGAATACATGGCGGCGGCTTTCTTTATACGAATAAGGAAAGTATTTCGCTGGGTTGTGTGTTTACCCCGGAAGGTGCTGCCCGCAAGAAAAAATCAATTCATGAGATTTTCCAGGGTTTAAAAATGCATCCTGCCATTTATCAACTTATTGAGGGCGGAGATACTATTGAATATAGTGCGCATTTAGTAAGTGAAGCAGGGTTTCGCGGCATTCCTAAACAACTCCATCGGGAAGGATTTGTAATGGTCGGGGATGCAGCCGGATTTGTTATTAATACGGGCTATTCCATAAGGGGTATAGACCTGGCTATCCTCAGCGGAATAGCGGCTGCGAGAGCTGTCATCGAAGCTGAAAAGACAGCTGATGTCGGCCCTATGTATGTAGAACAATTGCAGAAGATAAAATTGATGCCGACTATGCAGCAAACCGATAAATTCTATGAGGTACTGGAAACACCCTGGCTTTATGATAAAGTGCCCAAACTGGGCGCCGATGTATTCAACCATCTGTTTACGGTTAACGGAGAAGTGCCCCGCCCCATGAAACCTGAATTAATGCGCTTACTGAAGGAAAATGGTATTTCCATCTGGGAACTGATTAAATTTGGTTTAAGGGGGCTTAAAGTATGAGCATAGAGAAAATGGGTGCACCCGCTCTTCTAGGGTTGGATAGATTTATAGTTGATGAAGAAGAAGCTCATATTGTGGTGGATAAAGAAATCTGCCGGCAATGTGCAGAGAAACCCTGTCTTTACGTATGCCCGGCCGTTTTATATAAACTTGATAAGAATGGGGATATCAGTTTCGATTATGCAGGCTGTCTGGAATGCGGCACCTGCAGGATAATGTGTAAAAACAAGGGGATAGTGAAGTGGGCCTATCCGCGCGGAACCTTTGGCATAAATTTTAGGTTCGGATAGATCATTCATGAGCGGCTGCCCTAATCTGGATCTCTGAAGTCGTGATCTGATCCAGCAACATTAATAACTTGATAGGGATAAGCTGTCCCAACTGCCATAACTGAGTATTCCTTACCATTTATTATTAAGGAATGCTCTTTTTTGTCTGCCATTTATTCCCTATCAACTAGTCAATATTAGCACAATTGGTTGCCAAGGACAGGGCTATGAACAGCCCATAAATACTTTTATTTACAGTAGGCGAAGGTAGGGTATTGCTATATAATCAAGAGGGTGACTCCACAAGTAAAACCTGACATATATCAGCTTGAAGATAATAAGTCATGCAACAATTAATATAATATGAGGCAGCTTTGATGTATAAGAGGTGAGAGCATGGATGACTTAATCGAAATAATAGGTATTAATCAGCAGAATTGCACCAATTGTCATCAGTGTATAGCAGTGTGTCCGGTAAAAATCTGTAGTGATGGCAGCGGTGATGCAGTCAAGTTTAATAATAATTTATGTATTGGGTGCGGCAGGTGTATTGAGGCTTGCCTTAAAAGCCACGGGGGAGTGGTTGAAAAAAGTGCCCGCTTCGCCATTGATGATGCGTTTCAATTTGTAACTGACCTGTCGCAGAAGGAAATAGTTGCTTTGATAGCGCCTTCAGCTCAGGGTAACTTTAATTTAAAAAAGCTGATTTCAGCTCTAAAAGAGTTGGGGATCAAGCATGTATATGATGTCTCGCTGGGCGCAGAAATTACGGTTGCACTTTATCACCAAGCGATTGAGAAGGGCGGAGTAAAAATACCGCTGATTGCTACCCCTTGCCCGGCCATTGTCAGGTATATTCAACTGAATCATCCCGCTCTGATTGGGCATCTGGCTCCATTTGGCAGCCCGGTTCACAATCTGGCTGTATATGTGAAGTCACTGCATCCTCAAGCCGAACTGGTTTTCTTTTCGCCCTGCCTGGAGAAAAGGAGAGAGATACAGGACTATAAGGTTATTAAATACAATGTTATTTACCCTTCATTGCAAGAAATCCTGGAGGAGAAAAATATTAACCTGGAGTTATTGCCGGACGGAGAATTTGACAATAATGTCCTGGCGGGAATTGCCACTAATTTTTCCACCTCCGGCGGCTTGAAGGAGTCCTATCTGTTCCACTATCCCGATACCCCGGCCAGCTCTATTACCAGGGTCGAAGGTTCGATTGTGTTCGACAGTTATCTGCGTGACCTGGAAAAATCGATAACAAGACGCAGTGCCCATCTTCCCTTGCTAGTTGACATTCTGAGCTGTGAAAATGGATGTAATATGGGGGTTGGATGTATTAACAAATCGATTGGGGAAATAGAACATGCGGTGGCCAGCCGATCGGAACAAAGCATTAGCGATAAAGCCAGCAATGAACAATTGGATCTATTTTTAGCTGACGTAATCACAAAGCATAATTTTGACCATCATAAATACAGCGATTTGTCATATTTAAACCAGCTCAAAATACCGGATAATGACGAATTACAAAACATTTATATTGATATGCATAAGGTTGAAGAGAAGGACTTCAGGAATTGTGCGGCCTGTGGTTACAACTCCTGCTATCATATGGCGGTAGCCATTTATAACGGTCTAAACAAAGTCCAAAACTGTCACCTATATCAAGAAAAAGAACTGCGTAAAGAACAGCAGGCTATTCGGAACATGCATATGGAATTGACTGATGTTTTCGATACTATGTCCGATGGTGTAATAGTGCTGGACAAAGAGGGGCGGGTATCGCAATTTAATCCGGCGGCCCAAAAAATTATTGGTTATACGGATGAAGCTTTGATAGGTGTCCATGTTGTTGATTTATTTAGTGGCAAAGCCCCTAAAACCTTGATACTTTTGGAAACTGGAGAATCATTTAATGATAGGGAAATCCTGTTGGATGGGTTGCGGGGCAAAATACATGCCATGGCATCAGGGACCCCGCGCTTTGATGAGAATAATCAGGTAACTGGAGCTACGGTCATCCTCAGGCCGATAGCCCATGTGCAGGAATTAGTAAACACTTTTAGCGGGGCTCAGGCCAGCTTTACATTTGATTCTATAATTGGTGAAGATAGACAATTGAAGAGATCAATCAAACTGGCTATGAAGGCCGGGGTCAATAATTCTACCGTACTCCTGCAGGCCGCCAGCGGAACCGGCAAAGAAGTATTTGCCCAGGCCATTCACAATGGCAGTTTGCGCCGCAATGGGCCTTTTGTGGCCATTAACTGTGCGGCCTTACCCAGAGAATTAGTGGGCAGTGAATTGTTCGGTTATGTAGAAGGAGCATTCACCGGCGCCAGAAGAGGGGGGAGGCCAGGCAAGTTTGAACTGGCCAGCAAAGGAACCCTCTTCTTGGATGAGATTGGGGATATGCCCCTGGAACAGCAAGCCATGCTGCTCAGGGCTATCCAGGAAAAGGCTATTCTAAGGGTGGGAGGCGATTCCCTGATAAATGTGGATGTTAGAATTATCGCGGCAAGCAATCAGGACTTACTCGATTTGGTGGAACAGGGAAGATTCCGGGCTGACCTTTATTACCGGCTCAATGTAGTTCAGATTTCGATTCCTGCTCTAAAGGAAAGACGTAAAGATATAAAACTTCTTTTCAATCATTTCATAAAAGAAATGTCGCCGCGGTTTGGCAGGGAAGTAACAGAGGTCGAGCCTGCGGTGATAAAATGCCTGGAGGTATACGATTGGCCGGGCAATATCCGGGAACTGCAAAACGTGGTGGAAAGAATCCTCTTAGTGGCCGAGGATGGCCGCATTACTATCGATTGCCTGCCCCCTGAAGTTGTTAATGAGGCGGTGGGCCATTCTCGCGACAGGTGGGAATGGA
>JBAYYO010000199.1:0-4584 GCA_041672985.1 Syntrophomonas sp.
ATTGTTAACCTGATGGGTGGAAGGCTCGAGATCATGAGCGAGCTAAAAAAAGGAACGGATGTTGTGATAATTTTGCCCAAAGGGGAAAAGGTAGATGCTTAATACGTGTAAGCTTTTACTGGTATTGTTTTCTCTTCTTTTAGTGGGCGGCTGCGCAAATCCTTCGTGGACGACAGCTGGAAGAATTGTTCCGCCAGTATATAATGTTTGCCCATTGGAAGGGAAATGGACGGTGATTCAGGATTTAGGTTCCGAAGGATATTCCGAGGAGACGAATCTTCAGGCCGAGGGTAGCTATGCTCAGTTTAGCAGAGAAATTGCGATATTAGGAAGTAATGTTTGGAATAAAACATCTTATAAAATCAAGAAGGTAAATTCAACGGATTATTTAATGACCAGATATACCGCACTTGACAGCTATCTAGCGTCAATTAATAAGGAAGTTGATGTCGTTACCATATTTGCAGGTTCGAATTATTTGGGCGAATTCATGAAAATTGATGATTCAACCGTTATTTCTTTTGTACAAAATAAAGTGCTGCTGCTTGAGAAAGTTGCTGATCATGCAGACGATCCCCTATCAGTTCCGAATGCCAATATTATTGATGCAAACCAATATAGCAATTCAGGCACCTCTGGTATATTTATAGGATTGAAAATACCGGATAAAAATGACTATATCTATAAGACCATTTGGGTGGCTGCGGACGATAAAATGCTTCGTCCGGTTCTAAGCAGGAATAATATTATTTTTCCGCGCAAAAGTGGTTTTTGGGAGCTTCAGGTATGCAGGGTGCTCAATAAAGGCGAAATATCAGATGAATTATTTGCGCACAATGTTGCAGCGAAGGATTCAGGAATAGTAAAGGGTAAAGTCCTTGCCAAACAAGCTCAGCCAACGACTAACTCCAAAGTCATTGATTATATCGGCAATGATTATGTCGCCATAGAAAACAGTATTGCAGGTAACAAAAAACTGCAGGTATTGCCGGTTGATAATTTATCATCGCAAATAGGTATCAAGGTTTCAGATTTGCTGGGTGACAAGGGCTTAACCGCTTATCGTAGCGCCAGAGAACAAGTGCTGCGGACCCTGCATGATGAAGGGATTGCAGCGGCCGATGAGGATATGAGTGAGGATAATTTGGGACTGACACGTAAAAATGGCCACTGGCATCTTCAGGGGAGAATAAACTATCCAAGCAATGGCAGGCTTGGAACAAGGGAGTTCAATATCAATTTCACTCCGCCGGCCAGTTTAATTGTTTACGATACGGTATATCTCAGTTGGCAGAATATTAAAGATCGGGTTCCGAATGCTTTGGATGCATTTACTTCGCCCAATAAAGATATAGCCATAATTGAAACGAAAAATAAATTATATATCTTCGGAATCAGTGGCGAACAATTAGACAGTGTACCCCTGGGGGAAATTGGGTTAAAGGAAGGAACCACTATTATTATGGCTGAGTGGGCAACGGGGTTCTATGTGGATAATTGGGAGAGGACCTTTTTGGACGCTGGTGCGCAAGTTGAATAAGTTGTGCCAGGCACAACTTATTACGCAAGGCGAGAACGATTGTTCCGGATAGCTATTGCCATTTATGGAAATTGATAGTAATATGGAGGCAAATTAAGGATATGTTCTTCATAGCTAGACGGCTTAGAACCAATTACATGGGTGTTACTTATCATGTGATCTAGAGAGGCAACAACCAGGAGTACATATTTGATGATCCCGATCATAAAGATTATTTCGTTTCATAATAATAAGTTGTGCCAGGCACAACTTATTCCAACTTATTCATTCACCTAGACAGCTAACTTTCCGAGTTTACTATCCGGTTATATGAATTTACGGTTAATAGGTAATAGATAAAATAAATAACGGTAAAGACAACGATCGTTACAATCGTTGATGTCACCAGATTGGTAACCAGTAAATCAGCTAAAGCCATCAGGGCTACCCAACTGTGTGCTATTCCAACTAATAAGGGAAAAAGGAATACATAGAGCAGCTGTTTGCGAATGGAAGTGTGTATTTCGCTTCTGCTAACTCCTATATTGCGTAAAATCCTGTAATTCAGCTTTTCTTTTTGTGCCTCATTTAACTGCCGGAAATATATTATACTGCCAGTGGCGAGCAGGATTACCAGACCCAGGAACCCGCCGATGAACATGAGCATTCCCCCCTGCTCCATGTTGCGCATGTATTCTGAGTAGTAGGAATTCCAGGTATATTCAGGAAGGCTTTTTCCAAGTTCAGCGGTTAATACCTGGCTTTCTTTTTGATTATCCACGATTAGTGCTCGCAAGGAATTCTGCTTTTCTGCTTTTGAGAGCTGCTCATAAGCTTCATCGCTTAATACCAGACTTGTCCACGTATTACTATTATTTGTTAACTTGTAGGGGCGATGGTCTACTATATGGAATTCCTGCTTACTTTTATCATCCAACTTCAATAATACCTTTTTATCTACGAAATACCCCCTGAAGTCATAGTCGGAATACACAATAACAGCATCTTTCTGCTTGGACATATTTACTTTATCCCAGCCTTTTATTTGGGCTATTTCATTATAGTTGCTCTCTGAGATCAAAGCGAAATGAGTATTGAGACCGGGCAAGCTTCCACGGGCGGAAATAAATCTGATTTCAACCGAGTGAAGCAAATGGTTTTGCGGGTATTTGGTCAGGGCCTGATTTACTTTCTGGTCCCGATCAGCATTGCTCCAATAAACATAACTGAAAGGATTATGGTGGGTTACTGCCTTGTTAATATCACTATAGATACCGTAGCTCATACCAAACGCGGTCAGGGTGGTGGCACTAAGTATGGCAATCGTAGCCAGGAGGGTGGCATTGCTCTTTATACGGTAGAGCAAATTAGAAATACAGATCAAGTTCATGCCCTGGTAGTATTGGTGTGTGTTTTTCTTTGATAGTCTGATCGCAAATACCATAAAGGAGTGGAACAAGCCATAGCTTCCTATAATCACCAGTGCCAAAACCGTTGGGGCATACAGGAGAAAGTTATCAAGTAAATGAAAGGCCAGGACATAGCCAGCAATGATTAATGCAATTGAAACCAGCGCCAGAACAAGGGAGGCCTTTGGTTCTGTTTCTCCGCTCTGTTCGGCCCGGAATAAATCTACCAGTTTGAAACGGTATATCAGACTGTAGGCATGCAGGGAAATAACAATAAAGATAATTAAAAAGACCGCTACGGTATTGAGTATGGCTTGTAGTGATATGGCAAAATTGACCTGCACGAAATGTCCCATAAGCCTGAAGAAAAGCATGACAAAGAGTTTCGAAAACAAACTCCCGACTATAATACCTACACCGAGTGCAGCAACACCCATTAGCAGGTTTTCATAGAAAAGCATTCTTCCTATTTGTCTTTTCTGTACACCTAGTAAAGAATAAAGCCCAATTTCTTTTTTTCTTTTCCGGGTAAAAAATGAATTAGAGTAGCCCATAAAGATGGCTGAAAAAACGGCAACGCTTATCGCGCCCAATTTTAACATAAATTTGGTTGTTTCTCCTACCGTTTGTGCCACTTGGTCGTTATATTGAATGGAGGTGAAGATGTAGAAAACTACAATACTAAAAACCATGGAAACAAAGTATAGAAAATAGTTTTGAAAGTTTTTCTTAATATTCCCGGCGGTGATGCTAAATAAGGTCACGGTTGTCACCTCCCATAACGGCGAGAACATCGAGTATTTTCTGGAAGAATTCTTTGCGTGAGCCTCCTTTTATCAGCTCAGTAAATAAGCTGCCGTCCTTTATAAAAAGAATCCGCTTACAGTAACTGGCGGCAAAGGCGTCATGGGTTACCAGCATTATACTGGCACCATGCTTTTCATTTAAATCGCTTAAGCACTGCAGCAATTCAGACGATGATTTAGAATCCAGAGCCCCGGTAGGCTCATCGGCCAAGATCAGGCTGGGTTTATGGATGATGGCCCGGGCTGCGGCTGCACGTTGTTTTTGTCCCCCGGAAACTTCATAAGGGTACTTATTTAAAATATCATCGATGCCTAGCATGAGGGCTGTTTCATTTCCCCGTCTTTCTATTTCAGAGGCTTTCACACGGGCAAGAGCCAGGGGGAGTATGATATTTTCCTTGATTGTCAGGGTATCTAAAAGATTAAAATCTTGAAAAATAAACCCCAGTTTATTACGCCGAAAAGACGCCAGTTGCTCTTCGTTCATTTTGGCGAGGTCTATTCCGTCGATACATATGCTCCCGCCTGTGGGTCGATCGATCGTGGCCACTATATTTAACAGGGTGGTTTTTCCTGCCCCCGAAGGGCCCATGATGCCAAAAAATTCACCCGCTTTTATATCCAGATCGATGTTATCAAGGGCAGGATAAAGGGTTCCCCGTGATCCGTACACTTTTTTAAGATTCCTTACCTGTAAGACTGCATTCATTTACGATTCCTCCTCTGCCATTGGTGGTGGCATTTGTCCATTTGTCGTGGCATTTGTTCTGCATTTATCTCCGCATTACGCTTAAAACTTTTCATGATACTTTCATGATATATCTCACGAAAATGATCTTTTTACTTCTCT
>JBAYYO010000200.1:0-4561 GCA_041672985.1 Syntrophomonas sp.
AGGTTGTGCGGGAGATAAACAGCCTTCTACTACACCCACTCCTAAAGACACATCAATCGTAGTAACTGATGGTCTGGGAAGAGAGGTCAAAATATCCGGACCGGTGAAACGTATTTCAACCAACTATGGGATAGCAACACACATGATTTTTGCACTCGGGATGCAGGACAAACTGGTTGGTATTGATGGACCTTCGCAGAACAATGAGTTTTTCAAAGCTTTATTACCGGCGTCTGATACCATGGCTACCGGTGGCAGCCCCAAGGATGTTAATATTGAACAGGTACTGGCCCTTAAACCCGACCTGGTGCTGGTACCAGGCCGCAATCAGGAACTGGTAAAAAGCCTCGAACAAAGAGGATTAACTGTGTTCGGTGTAATTGCCGAGGATTTTGGCCAGCTCAAACAATCAATGCTTAGTCTCGGTACAGCTGTAGGAAAAGAAGAGCAAGCACGCGCGTATGTAAAATACTACGATGATACGGTTAAATTTGTTGCTGAACGCAACTCCAAATTAAAAGATACCCAGCTACCACTGGTGTATTTGGTTGGGCCTATGGGTAGTCTTTCTACCTGTTCGACTGATATGTACCAGAACTTTTTAATTAAACAATGTGGCGGGAAAAATGCCGGTGAAGAGTTAAAAGCAGATGCAGCTGGTAAAGGTTGGGTGGAAATCTCAGCCGAGCAGCTTTTGAAATGGAATCCCGATTTTATTCTTGTTCCACAGTATTCAGGCAGTACCCCGGAAGATATATACAACGACAGCCGCTTTCAGGGTTTAAAAGCCGTTAAGGACAAACAGGTATTATGGTTCCCATCCAAACTAAACCCATGGGATTATCCATCTCCCCAGGCGGTATTGGGTATAAAATGGCTGGCCCAAACCCTTCATCCTGACCTTTATAAAGATGTAGACATGACGGCTGAAGCCAATAAATTCTTCCAGCAATTTTATAATAAATCTTTTACCGAAATTGGCGGAAAGCTGTAATGATTAAACCCTATAAGGGCGTTAATTGATTATGAACCCCAGAAAGGCAATAATAGCAGCTTCATTAATATTATTGTTGGTATTTGTAATTACTTTATGCGTGGGACGTTATCATTTAAACGTAAGAATGGTTGGTCAACTGTTCTGGTTGCGGATGACAGGAGTGCAACCGGATAGTTTATCTACCGATGCAACTGTACTATGGTCAGTTAGGCTGCCTCGATCGATAATGGCTGCTATGGCAGGCATGGTGCTATCTGTTTCCGGGGCTGTATTTCAGGGGATATTTCGTAATCCCCTGGTCTCCCCGGATATTCTGGGGGTATCCTCAGGAGCTAGTTTTGGGGCTGGACTAGCCATTATACTTGCCGGTGGTTCAGCCCTGGCAATCGAGCTTTCAGCCTTTGCCTGGGCATTGGTAGCAGTAACAGTTGCTTATCAGATAGGAAAACGCGGTAACAGTATTACTACCCTGGTACTGGCCGGGGTCATTATTTCTGCCGTGTTTACCGCCGGCCTATCTTTCCTGAAATATGTAGCTGACCCCTATGAACAGTTACCGGCAATAGTTTTTTGGACCATGGGGGGATTTAATAAAATCGTTTGGGCAGATATCTTAAGGGCCATACCTTTGATGACAGGAGGAATTACGGCTATATGGATTCTGCGCTGGAGGTTGAATTTACTGGCAATGGGTGACGAAGAAGCTATGTCGCTGGGGATTAATGCATCTAGAGAGCGCAGACTGTATATTGTCCTGGCAACACTTATTGTCGCAGCATCTATTTCGGCATGTGGCTCGATTGGATGGGTAGGATTAGTGGTTCCTCATATGGCCCGTATAATGGTTGGTCCTGATCATAAGATACTAATCCCTTTTTCAGCCCTAATAGGGGCAATTTTTATGTTGCTTATGGATACCTTGGCTCGAACTATATCCGGTGCTGAAATACCCATAAGCATAATTACTTCATTGATTGGAGCACCATTTTTAGCTTACTTGCTGTTAAAGCAGGAAAAACGTCAGTGGCAGGAATAGGAGGCGGTATAATAATGCAATGTAACTATTGTGAACGAAGGTGTAATATTGCAGAAAACAAGTCTGGAATTTGTCAGGCATACACTTTCACCAACGATGAGATTCAAGAAAAATATCCTTTCCATTGGACCAGTATGGGGGTCAGCCATATTGAATCAATTCCCTTTTATCACATTTATCCTGGTAGCAGGAGCTTACTAATAGGTAGTATAGGTTGTAATTTTGATTGCAGTTATTGCTCAAATTCCTATGTAGCTAAAGAAAATCCAGAAAAGGTATTTAAATACACCTTGAAACCCGAACAGGTAGTAAGCAAGTGTCGTCAACTGGGCTGCCATAATATTGTTTTTGCAATTAATGAACCAGTCATGTCACTTCCTTCTTTATTGGAATTGAGCCGGGTGTGCAAGCACAATCACATTGAGATGGGCTGTCTTAGCAACGGATATATGACTGAAGAAAGCGCGAAGTTGATGGCCGATATTTTTTCCTTCATCAATATCAGTTTAAAAGGCATGAGCTCTGAATTCTATCTGAAGTACACCGGAGCACCCACAGTTGAACCGGTTTTGCGAAATATTGAATATTTTTACTCCAGGATTCACCTGGAGATGACTACTCCCATCATTCAGACAGTAAATGACCGGGATATTCCTGCTATTACGAGTTTTATAAAAAAAATTGATCCTGCTATTCCGTGGCATGTATTCCGGCTTTTACCAGAATATCACATGAAGGAAATGGAATATCCCGCTATTAATGAGATCAATATAGCTCTTCAAGGGGCTCGCGAACAACTGGATTATATTTATTTCAGCAATTTTGTAGGTTCAGATTGGGTCAGTACCATCTGTCCTGAATGTGGCAAAATGCTAATAGAAAGGATAAGCCTGGGTGGCTGTGGGGGTAAAGTTATAAACTATTGCTTGGATGATACCAGACCAGGAAGCTGCCCCGACTGCGGGCATTCTATCAATGTGAAGGGCGGCAAAATTTCATGGGAGGCCGGTGAGGGATTATTATGAACCTTGGAATTATAGATGTACGTGAATGGCAGACCATGGTTGATTTTCGGACCGGGCGCAAGGCCCAGGTATTAAAACAGAACCACTTGATCAATGAAATCAGTCATTTGTTAAGAATGCACCCTTATCCCGGAGATATTGACCCCAGTAGTAATGCCTGGGTTACTGATGTTGCACTTGATTTAAATAGCATTTATCACCCGGATTTTATATTTCTTACTTATGCGCAGCCTTTTTTTACATCCGTGTTTCAGCATCTGAATAATGAAGAATGGCAGGCAATAATAACTTCAGTAACGAATGAAGTCAATCGATTTATTGCTTTATCGGGCTTTGTTCCAGTTATAGTGGGCAGCGGCAGAACTACCCCGCTGCAAGGGGAAATTGACCTCAGTTCACTGCAGGGATTAGCCAATTGTGGCGGCATGGGGCCTACTTATGCCGGGCTTTACTATCCCTCCAAAGAAGATCTGACCCAATTACAGGATGATGAACGGGTTGAAATGATAATACCACGTCATCAACTAATTGATGAGTGGGGTGGTAATGCTGATTTTACCAGTCGATTGCCCGAATATTTACTGTCAGCTGGCCAAGGATATACTTTCAGAGGAATAGGTAACATGCCCAGGATCTTATACCGTATAAATGGAAAAGACAAGCAAATACCTGTAAAAGCACCGTTTGGAGCAAAGAGCATTACAGAAATAGCTCCTATGATAAAAAAAATACTGCCAGACCACCGTGTAGCCCTAATTATGGTGGAAGGCATAGGTTGTGAGGATTTTCCGTTTGCATATGAGCAATGCGATAATACATTTTCCTGGCATACATATGGCACTGGTGATGATCAGTATCTGGCCCTGACCAGTGGTAAACATCTACCTTTCCACCCGTTCCCCCCCGGCCATAAATACTATAGGGATGATTGTGAAGATAAGCCTTACCCTTATTCAGGCATATACAGATACATGCCTGACAACGTTATCGGAGCCGACACGAGCATAAAAAGTGCTGCTGTAGGTAGCCGCAGCATACTAACCCACGTTGCTTCCGGGGCAGATATCTCAGTGGAATGCTTTGCAAGGGCGTTGTACAATTATGGAAGCATGGCTGTACTTAACAATCTATTGGATTAATCCTTATACCCATGGAGTTGGTTATAGAAAAGAGGAATTTTAATAAAATAATAGAATTTGACCATGTACTTTTCTAGTTTATGCAGTTGGAGCTCAATCCAAACTGGTAGGTGTAGACGATGGTTCTAAAAAAGATCCGTTTACTACCGCAGTTTATCCCCAGATAGCGAATGTCTCTGCGGTTGGGGACAAGAAAAGCGGAATTAATATGGAAGCAGTTATCGGGGAGGGTATATGAAGCACGGTTGCAGTAAAACACTAAAATATCACTAAAATACAATCGAATCCAGCAAACAAAAAACCCGCAATCGCTTGCGGGTTCTGTGTTTGAAATGGTGAGCCATCCGCGACTCGAACGCGGGAC
>JBAYYO010000201.1:0-4544 GCA_041672985.1 Syntrophomonas sp.
CCGGTCGAAGTCGAGCCCATATTTGCTACCTACTCGTACCAGGAACGCTGGCTTACCAACCTGGATCCGAACCAGATGGTCGGCCCAGCTGACGAGGGTTCTACGACCTTCCGGTTCTGTTTCGGACAGACCGAAAATGAGATTACAAACAATGTGATTACTAACTTTAATTTTGGCCGCTGGGTAAACCGGTTGGACATAATCTTGCCGGATGGCCCGGCCGCCCCGCTGCTGACCCCTGACAGCACTGACAACACCGTGGGCAATGCGGTGGAAATTACCTTTACTGATGACCAGACCTGGCGGGAGGCCATATCCATAGTACGTGTGGACGGCATTGATTTAACCCAGGATGAGTACACCACTGAAGCTGGGAAAATAACCATTAACAGCTCCGTCTTCACGGAGGCCAAAGACTATAGCATATATGTCAAAGCCAGCAATTATAAGGCGGCAACAGTAACCCAGACCATGCAGGCAGGTGCAACACCTGAACTCCTAACCCCCCCGGCCCTGACCGCTGACAGCCCTAACAACATCATCGGCAACCCCATAGATATCACCTTTACCGACAACGAAGCCTGGCGCAATGCCATCACCGAGGTCAAGGTAGGTGAGACCGTGCTGAATAGCAGCCAATATGCCAAGGAAGCTGGCAAAATCACCATTGCCGCCGGTGTTTTCACTGAAGCCAAAGACTATACCATAACCATCAAAGCCACCGGTTACACCGATGCCGCCATAACCCAGACCGTTCTGCTGGAAGCACCTCAGCCGGTGTACACAGTAACCCCAGTAGAAGATACTGTTTACACCATAGGTGAAACTCCGGATGGCATCAAGACCCTGACCGTCAACCCGGGACAAACAGGTCTGAAATATTTTGCGGTTTCCATCACCCCGATTATATCCCATGAGGGTTTTGAAACTGCTGTATTCACCCACACCCGAAACAATGCCCAGTTGCAGCTTAATGCTCTCGTGGCTGAATTTGATGTTGCCAACACTGCCAAGGCTGGGTTCAATGTGCAGCCAGGCGATGTCATCAAGGTCTATATTGTCGACCGCCTGACTAATGAAAAAAATGCCAATCCGGTGGTCTTACAGTAGTCCAGTAATATGATTGAAGCTAAGCCGACCGCCCGTGTTTTACAGGCGGTCGGCTTATATCAAAGCAGCAAGTGGGGACAGTTCTTGACTTGCGCTTTTTGATGGACTAATGATAGCAAGGAAATAGACAGGGGGACGATTCGAGACTGCTGAAAAAGTGCTCTTTTGCGTGTCATTCTGAGCGATAGCGAAGAATCTCGTTGGCTAAAGGCTAATATTACGGACTTCCAAAAGAGATCCTTCGGCGCCTGCAGCTTCTCAGGATGACATTTATGATACTTTTTCAGTGGTCTCGGACGATTCTCTTGATCCACTTGTCGTAGGGATACAAGTGGACGTTTTGTGGGTTATTATGCCCTTAAACTGTTGCGGGTCTCATCTCCGATCAGTTTAAGCTGATGAAGCACTGTATTATGATTCGCCGGGAACATCTCCTGTAATATCTACAGATCTTGGTGACAGTGGTTTGAGCGGTGTGGCGCATTGCTATCGGGGCAGCAAGGGATTAAAATATCTGTTAAAAAAGGGGGTATTAGTCTGAAAGAAATTATTTCATGAAGTTTTGTGCTTGAGCGTTCGCGAAAGGAATGGATATAAACATGTTAGCAGTGGCGTTGAATTATATAGGTGTGATAGAGGAGAAAGACTTTGGGTCTATGTTTGTGCAGCAATTTAATGATTTTAAGGTGGTCAAGCTTAGTCCCTACGATGATGGAAAAAGTGACCGGTTAGAATTATGTCAACCTGAGGAGTATGAAGAGCTGGTGAAGCATGTTCAAAAGGAATGGGATCCATCTGAAACCTGCCTGGAACTCCGTGGACTCAAGGTTAGACTACAAAAAGCAGTACGGCAGATGTTCTTTTTTGACGAGGAAAAGGAATATGAAAAAGTTTTACTGGAAGGCAGCGATGGTATAAGCGACTTCCCCTGGGCTATGCAGATCGTGATGATTAAGCTGCCAGTAATGGGTGGGAAGCCAAATCGCGAATTGATAAGAAAGGCAGATGTTATTATCTTAAACAATTCGGAAGGAGAAGAAAGCCGGGATTTTATAGCTAGAGTGAAAAGAATTCGGCCGAATACCCCCATTTTCATGGAAAAGCTGCAGGAAAGCTGGTCGCAAGAACTGACAGATAGCTTAGAGGCCTCATTTTCCAGCTACCTGGAAAAGCGGCAAAAAATAAAAGCAATGTTAACCGAAAAATACCCCCAACAATCGATAAGCTGTGAACAAGCCCGCCGAATGGCCGGAAAATTGAGGGTGAGTTCGTTCTTATTTGGAAATGTATGTGACGAATGTGGCTATACCATAACGCACTGTGGGTTAAGCTGCTTTTAGAAATAACTCGGGGTCAGGCCCCGAGTTATTGGCAGCGACAATCGAGCAGGATAGGGTGACCAGCCCCATCCTCTCACACCACCGCAATAACTCGGGGCCTGACCCCGAGTTATGACCCCCAAACTCTTGCCAGTCTGTGGGATTGCAGATAAGATGATAGAGAAGAGCAAGAAATTATCAGGGGGAAGAGAATTGATCATCGGCATTGATATAGATAATACCATCACCCATACCACCGAGATGATTTTGCACTATGCCCAAATCTTCGGTAAAGAGCAAGGAATCAACACCATCCCCGACATGCGTCATTATTACCTGGAAGATATCCTGGGCTGGGAAAGAAAAACTGCTGACGAATTTTTGAACACCCACCTGGGGCGAATATATGATGAGATGCAACCCAAAGAGCAGGTTAAAGAGGTTATCCGCGATCTGAAGAAGCAACACGAACTTATCCTTATTACTTCTCGTAATAGCCGGTTTCCTGCCACCGAAGAAGTAACCGTTAACTGGCTGGAGCGAAACGGGGTGTTCTATGATCGCCTGATCCTGAACACCACCAGCAACATGCATATTTTTAACAAACTGGATGTTTGCCTGGAAAACCAGGTCGATGTCATGATCGAGGACCATTATGAACTGGTCAGCGAAATCAGTCCTTTCATGCCGGTAATTATGTTCGATTACCCCTACAACCGGCACCTGCTGTCGGACAATATTATCCGGGTCAAGCACTGGAACGAAGTGAAACAGTGGGTAGACCAGTATCAGCCGGATCGGTAAAACCGGCAATAAGGAAAGGGGTAAGGGTCGCAGAGAACCGTCCGAGACCACTGAAAAAGTATCATAAATGTCATCCTGAGGAGCTGCAGGCGACGAAGGATCTCTTTGGGAAGCCCGTAATATTGGGACTTTAGCTAACGAGATTCTTCGCTATCGCTCAGAATGACACGCAAAAGAGCACTTTTTCAGCAGTCTCGAACCGTCCCCTGTTTTTGAAATTTTATACGAAACAAATATTTCCTGTCTTAATATGCTGGAGGTAAAGAAGGGAATAGGAGGGTCGTATTATGGCAGTTCAGTTAGAAAAAATCAGGGAGGACATTATTGGCCTGAGGCCCATATATACTAATGAGGGAAAGGCCACTATCATTTATTTGCGAGAGGGGGAGGTGCAGGACAAGAGGGGAATCCGTTCGCTGCAACTAGCCCTGGCCAGGCTCTATGCTATCGACCTGGGTGCCCAGCGCAGGAATATGCGGGGGCGCTTGAAACGCAATGGGGTGATGCCGTTCTACCTGGCAAATGATCGGGTCTTCATACCATTGAAGATGAGGAAGGTATTGGCTTCCAACGATGCGGTCTACGGTTACGTTGATGTGGTGTATATGGGAGAGGCGGTCTCATCAGGAATGCAGACTTGTTTGCTGCCTTTAAAAAACGGGCGGGAAATAGAGATTTTGAGCAAGCGAAGCACGGTGCTGCAATGTCAACACATGGGACAACGTTTGTTGGGCATGCTGCAGGGTGACAATGATAATGATGAGGGGGAAAAGCTTCTCGTGGATGCAGGCATTTATATTAACCAGGTCTTCAGGAGTATAAAGAAGGATTTGAAAGAGATAAAGGAAATAATAACTGAGGATTATGGGGATAACGATCCGTAAGCCGGAGGGGTGGTGCCAGGCACCACCCCTCCGGAAAAATAGTGGATTTCTACCTGCCTCGCTCGGGAACGTGAGGTCACAGAGAAACGTCCCTTTTTACTCCATATGCTTAACAAAGGTTCTGTACATGATCCAAATGTAGGAAGCAATAAAGATTACCCATAGAAAAAAAGTATGACTTAAGAAAAACTGGCCAAAGTATGCCCCGAGCAGGATGCCCAAAGACAGGAGACAAATTTTTAAACACGCAAAGTCGGTAACAGTCAACTTCCTGGCTGCTTTCATTACCCGTTGGATAAACTCATTCATAGCTTAACCCCCTTCTAAAGAGAATTGCAACCTACTACACTATTATTATACCACCATTACAAGGGCTCCAATGATGCTAATCTCTGGTAATATTAGGGGACCTTGAGTCAATAAGTCC
>JBAYYO010000202.1:0-4540 GCA_041672985.1 Syntrophomonas sp.
CGCGGTTACTTGTTTTAATTGGTGGGCCATGCAGGAATCGAACCTGCAACCTTGTGATTAAGAGTCACCTGCTCTGCCAATTGAGCTAATGGCCCAAGACGGTTCATTTGCAACAATTAAGATTATACCCCCTGACTATTAATAAATCAATAAGGAACAGGAATTATCTGCTGAATGCAGAAGTATTAGGCGATAGGAGGATGATACGATGCAGGATTTAACAATATATGACCAACGCCGCCCCAAAATAGCCGCCTATTTGTTCGAACCACCGGCCAACGGTAAGTATATGCTGGTGATATGCCATGGATTCAGGGGAGCCAAGGAGAATGGGGGCAAAATCTTTGCCTTTGCTGAAAAGCTTCAGAAAATAGGAATAGGTGTACTGGCCTTTGATTTCCGGGGCAGCGGCCGGAGTGAGGGCGAGTTTGCCAATGTAACGCTTACGCGTCAGGCGGCAGACCTGCAACAGGTTATTGATTATGTTCACACTCAGTACTCCCTGCCAATTATTTTGCTGGGCAGGAGTTTTGGGGGCAGCACAATTCTGGCCGGGGGGGCGGGAGATCCCAGGATTGCCGGATACATTCTATGGTCCACTCCTGTATTCATGCAGCAAACCTTCTCGGCTATCCTGCCCAATGAATACCAGTTGATGGAGCAGGGGAAAAGCGTGGAAATAAAAGATGAGGCCGGGGAATATACCCTGCAACCTGACCTGGTTGCGGATTTTTCTTGGCATGATATGGATACCTATTTGGAGAATATAGGGACCAGGCCTGCATTGATAGTCCACGCCAGGGATGATGAGGTGGTTGATCCTGGTAATGCCATCTATATGCAAGATATTCTGCCCAACAGCTGTCTGCACGTGGTGGACAACGCCGGGCACAGGTTCCTCAATAAAATTGTGGAGCGGGAAGACATTACCATAGACTGGTTAATAAAAACGTTTGACTTATAGATCTCCATATAGGATGTTTATAGCGCAAGGATGTCTCGAAGTCCCTCAGTACTTGAGTTACATCCTGATTGGATGCTTGCAGCGAAAACAGGGTGATCCAGGCGGGAATTCCTGCTCGGGGGATAAAACAGACCTTTCTTGGCAGCGGCGTCACTATTGGCGATTTATTTGGTTAATTTAATGCTATTATTAGAGTTATCTTTATAATCCTGGGGAGGGTTAGTATGCGAATAGGTATGTTTATTGATTCTGTTTCCACCGCCTGTAGTGACGGAATAAGCTATATTACCAGCGGCGGCATTGGCGTATATGCTCAGGAACTTTTATTGGCCTTGCTGGAGGAAGAGGAGGACAATGAATACCTGCTGTTGCGGGGTCGCCCGGCATCAGTTCCTTTGATTTCCCATCCTCGGGTTAAAGAAGTATCCCCGTCCAGGCCGTGGCGATTTGTCAACCGGACTGGTATATGGCGTGAATGGGTGCTTGGCAGCGAACCTATTGATTTATTGCACGAATTGACACCTGTGGCGGGGACGATACGGTGGCATAAATATCCCCTGGTGCTTACGGTTCATGATGTTATTCCGCTGCTTTACCCGGAATTATTCCACACCTTGAACACCTATGCCTTTAAGGCTTTTTGCCGTCACAATCTGGAGCGCGCTGAGGCTGTAATTGCGGTTTCGCAAAACACCAACCGGGACATGCAAAAGTTTTTCCCGGCTGCGGGCAGTAAGACGACCGTAATACCTATTGCAGGGCAGACATTTAAGGCCAGCCCCCCACCCAATTTTGATGTTCGGCAGCAGTTTAATATTCATAAACCCTACCTGCTGTCAGTGGCCACGATAGAACCGCGTAAGAATCATTTAGCCCTGCTGGATGCCTACAGGCTGGTAAGAGAATCAGGGTATGATCTGCAACTTGTTCTGATAGGGCCCAAGGGGTGGAAAAATGATAATATTTATAGTCATGAAACCTTGTATAAGTATAAACAGGACATAGTTTTTACCGGTGTAATACCACCTCGTCTCCTGGAGATGTTTTATCGAGGGGCACTAGTTTTTATCTACCCCAGTTTTTATGAGGGATTTGGCATGCCGGCCCTGGAGGCTGCTGGCGCCGGTATTCCTGTTATCGTAGGGAGAAATTCGAGCCTGGTGGAAGTTATGGGAGATTCTCCGTACTACGTAAGTGAACGCCCCGGCGGGCGTGAGATTGCTGATGGTGTCATTGAGATTATCGGCAACCCGGAACTAAAAAAACAGCTTTCTATAAGGGGTAAAAAACAGACAGCTGGTTTTTCCTGGCAAAAAACGGCCCGCCAAACGTTGCAGGTATATCGACAGGCGGCTAGAAGGGCACCAAGATGATCGGCATTTCTCTATCTCCTCGGCTTGTGAAGATATTAGGCAAAAAAGAAAAGATAAGTTCAGTTGCATCTGCGCTGGAAGAAGTAAAAAAGGCCAACCCGGATTTATCTTCCCTGGCAATTAGTCCAATCTGCCATGCGCGCAGGGAATGATATAATGGGAACTATGGCGAATACTTTAGATACTCGCCATAGTTCCCATGGTTGGCAGTCTCTATATGACTTGCTTGGCCAGCACTAATTCGATGGGTTTAACAACTAAAGTTTGATTTACTGCAATCTATAATTTCATCATTTTAGCTGCCTTTCCTCGTACACATGCCATTAAGTGGTTGACTTTGTTCTATATTGTGAATTTGATTTTTCCCGTCTTAGCTCTAAAATACCAGGCTTTTACTAGCATTACACAGACTTTCAATGGCGTTATACATGTTGGTAACCTGACCAACTTGCAGTTTTTCTTTTAATGAAAAATAATCCAAGCAGGTTCCGCAGGATAATATTTGCACACCCTTTTGTTCCAGATAGTGTAAATGTTCCAATACCGGAGATCTGCTCATTAATATCTTCCTTTCGTTACATGATCCAAAGCCTGTAATCTTGAAAATATGTGATTGATGTCAAGTTGGTAAATCTGTGCTACGTCTTCCAAAGAATCAAAAAGGTGATTGCACAATAGACAAGCGCTTAATTCTTCATCGTATTGATGAAATACTTCTTCGGATCGCGGGTTTAGTTCAATGATCTGCAATAAACTCATGTCAGGCTTAATCAGACACATTTCAATCCTCCATTAATAACATTTTTTATATGTTATCCCTTTAATTTAACAGCTCCGATATTTCCATTCTTTTTTTGGCACTTGGACAATATTCTCGATAATAATCCGGTTACCCTCAATGATCTTGTTGATGAAGGGCAGGTCGCCTTCTAGAACGATCAGGGATATACCGCAGCTAGTACTGGCCTCTCGGGGAGTGGGCGCGATAGTATTCTTGATCTCCTGCTCCTTCAACACTCGGTTCAATCGCAATCCTTGGTGATGGTTGGGAAAGAGGATGTACCAATCGTAGTCGTTGTTTCCCAAAATACCAACCTACTTCCTCAACATTTCCAGGAAGGCCTCTATTCTGGTCCTCAGTTGCTCATAGTCCTGCTCGCTGTAGTCAGTCTCGATATGTATAACCGGCAGGTTACTCTCAACCAAAGATTGTTTGACCAAGAAGCTCTCGGTCGAATAAAGATTGCAGAACTGCAGGTTGGTATTAATAATCCCATCCACCTTATATTCCTCAGCTAAACGCAAGATGTCCTCAACCCGACCGGGATTGGGTGTAAAACAAGCGCAGTTGGTCTTCATATAGCGTTCTGCCAGTGCTCTTACCTGTCCTTCCAGGGTAGTGGCCTTCTCATCGACTAGATTTTCAAAATAGCGGGTACCGGTGCAGGATTCCTCGACTACCACTGCTGCTCCAGCGCTTTCGATGATATGATGCAGTTTCCAGTTAGGGATGGCCATAGGGGTACCGCTCACCATTATGCGCAGGGCATTCTCGGGGAAGACCCCTTCCTTGTGGCTGATGCGTTCTTCCAGTTCCTCGGCTAGTTTATTGCCCATCTGCGCACAGCGGGCCGGATCATCGTAGAACGCAATCTGAGTGACCAGAAGAGCATCCTTACCGCTGATAGGCACCGGGGATGCTTTACGGGCATTGTACAGACGTTGCAGGGCTTTGCGCTTGTTGTTTATGAGCTTGATGCTCTCTCCTAGTGATTCCACGTCGATCTTTTTACCGCTTACCTTCTCTACCACTTTGATGAAAGCCATGATTTCCGCCTCAAAGGCAGCGATATCCTGTTCGCGCTTCATCTGAGGAACATCGATTATATGGAACGGCACGTCACCGGCTAGTATCTCCCAGGCTTTCTTCTTGCCGTCGCAGGTGGTCTCGCCCACATACATATCAGGAATCAGGAAAAAAGGACAGGTCTTGTCTAGTCTAGCTCCTACGGAAGCCTTGATCAAAGGGCAGGTATTGGAGGGCAGAACTTTTTCACCGCCGGATACCCAGAACTGTGAACCTCCACACAACCCTGCTGCTATACCTCCAGCGGCGAAAACAACTTCATCGGGGACATAGACGCAGAAGGTACCAAAAACCTTGCCCCCTTGTTTCTGATGTTCGAGCATTTCCGCCGGTCTC
>JBAYYO010000203.1:0-4539 GCA_041672985.1 Syntrophomonas sp.
TCGCTGAGAATGACACGCAAAAGAGCACTTTTTCAGCAGTCTTGGACAGTTCTCGTGTGCTTAGTAATGGGGTCAGGCTTGACTTATTGAGAATAACTTAATAATTGTAATAGTAATGACTTACAATAAGTCAAGCCTGACCCCACTGTCTGACCCCATGTTATTCCTCTAATTCAGCCTTCAGCAGTTCTTTGGTTTGGACAGCATATTGTTCAGGGACTGCTATTTTCACCTCACCCAGCGGTCCTACGGAAAGGCCAAATACAGACCCGATAGAAGGTATAAGACGCACTGGAATGCCAAATGATTGAATCAGGCTTCCCAGGATAGCATCATCCGGTGGGGAAACTGTAGTTATGACAACCCAGGAAGACTTTGACAATTCGAAGCCGCAGTTGTTGCAGTGACGACAATTGTCATCTATGGGATGATTGCAGGCAGGACAAATCAATTCACAACACCTCCTGAAAACATTTTAAACGAAACGGAGGGGAAGGACAAATGCGCTGGGATTATTTCGCCAGAAATAATATTAGGTTTATTGCACTCGAAGAGTGGTTAGAAGATGGAGTTGACATAGGCTTCTCCACCCGTCAGGGCGGGGTCAGCCAAGGGGTTTATGATTCATTGAATTTGGGTCTTCATGTTGACGATCAAAACGAGCTGGTGTTGGAAAACAGGAGGCGCTATCTAGCCGCGTTTAATACCGATTTGAATAATGTAGTATGCTGTCAGCAGGTGCATGGCAATAGAGTCAGCCGGGTTGAACGGGCCGATAAGACCAGGGGAGCGTTCCGACTGAATGAAGCCCTGCCGGAATGTGACGCCATGATAACCAATGTTCCGGAGGTTTGCCTTTTGAGCTTTTATGCCGACTGTGTGCCGGTGTTTTTTTATGACCCGGCCAACCGAGCCATAGGCATTGCGCATTGTGGCTGGAAGGGTACTATGGGTAGGATAGCCACCAATACCCTGGCAGCCATGCAAAGAGAATACCAAAGTTCGCCGGAAACTGTGCGAGTATTTATAGGTCCAGGCATCGGCCCCTGCTGCTTCCAAATAGAGTCTGATCTAGCGGCTAAAGTAAAAGCTGAATTTTCCAATTTGCATGATATAATTACTAGAGATGATAAAGACTTCTTTTCATGGGACTTACAGGAGACTAACGCGCAGATTCTTACGGATGCTGGAGTGCAGCCGACTCACATTACCATCTGTAAACTGTGCACGTCTTGTCATACAAAGAGCTTCTATTCATACCGGAAAGAAAATGGTGAGACGGGGCGGATGGGTGCCCTGATTGGTCTTAAATATTGAGGTGATTAGTTTGCCAAACTCTAAAATATTAGTGGTTGATGACGAAACATACATTGTAGAATTGGTCAAATTTAATTTGGAAAAAGAGGGTTTTAGGGTTATTGTAGCCTACGATGGACAAAGCGCTCTTGATTTAGTGGACTATGAAAGACCCGATTTAATTATCCTGGATATCATGCTGCCCCATATGGACGGACTCGAGGTTTGCCGGACATTGAAGCAGGATAGCAGTTTTCACTCTATCCCCATTATTATGCTGACGGCCCGGGCCGAAGAAATCGACACGGTTTTGGGGCTGGAATTGGGTGCGGATGACTATATTAAGAAACCCTTTAGTCCCCGCGAGTTGGTGGCACGTGTAAAGGCCCGCTTAAGAGCCATAAAGATTTTGGAATCAGAAAAAACGATTGAAGCCAGAGTTTATGCCTATAAAGACCTGATCGTTGACCCTGATCAGCACGAAGCCTTCCTCGGAGAGGAAAAATTAGAGTTGACTCCCAAGGAATTTGAACTGCTCAAATTTATGGCCGTCCATCGAGGTAAAGTTCTAAATCGAGAAATGCTGCTGGAAAAGGTTTGGGGTTACGAATTCTCCGGCGATACACGCACGGTAGATGTTCATATCAGACATCTGCGGCAGAAATTAAATGATGACTCCAATTTCCCTGAGTATATTGAAACAGTACGAGGGGTTGGTTATCGGTTTGTTGATGAAGAAGGGTCAGTCTAGATAAGGTGGGAATTGATGCAGGAATTTGAACAAGAAAAGATGACCATGAATGCAATTTTAACGAGTATGGCCGAAGGAGTATTGGTGCTTGACCGCCAATCCCGTATTATTCTGGCCAATAAAGTTGCTGAAAATATATTTCTGGTTCGCCATGGAGTATTGGTAGGTAAAAACTTTTCCGACCTGACTGAGTATTCCAAAATCGGCGATATGGTAGGCGAAGTATTAAGGAACGGCAAGGAAGCATTTCTGGAAACCACGATTAAGCCCCATACCCAAATATTCAGAATACATGCCGCGCCCATTAAGGGGGAGAATGGTGATATAAATGGAGCCGTGTCGGTATTCCATGATGTAACCGATATACGTAATTTTGACCAGATGAGGTCCCAATTTGTAGGCAATGTTTCCCATGAATTAAGAACCCCGCTTACTTCTATAAAGGGTTTTGTCGAGACTTTGCTGGATGGAGCTATGGAAAACAGCGGCCTATGCAGACGTTTCTTGACTATTATTGATAGTGAGACCTACAGACTGAGCAGATTAATCGAAGATTTGCTTACTTTATCATCAATTGAATCCAAAGAACATGTGATAGAGACCCGTCCGCTATGTATCGCCCGTTGCTTATCCAGTGTCATGAACATTCTAGGTCCCCAAATAAGTGAAAAATCTCTGCGGGTTGATTATATTTACGAACATAATTTACCCTACATTTATGCAGATGAGGATTTGATAAACCAGGTCTTCATCAATCTATTGGACAATGCTGTTAAATATACTCCCAAACACGGCAAAATAACTATTCGCAGCCGGGAGCGGGAAAACCGGGTAGTGACCACCATTACTGATACCGGGGTTGGTATTCCGCACGATAGCCTCCACCGAGTATTCGAAAGATTTTACCGGGTCGATAAAGCGCGTTCCCGGGATCAGGGAGGTACTGGTCTGGGTCTGGCCATCGTGAAACATATAGTCGAATCCCATGGCGGAGAAGTCATGGTGAAGAGTAAAGTAGGTCAGGGATCCACTTTTGGAGTAAGCTTTATTGCATTATAATACTGGGGGGAAAGCAATTGTCCCGTAGAATGGCTAGAATTGAACGCAGGGATAAGAGAATGAGTATAATAAGAGTTGCCCTCTTGTTATTAATAACCCTGATAGCGGTTGGATTTGTTTATAAGTTGGGGACCAGTGCAATTATAGCTATAAACAAACTCGGACGTGATATCAGATTGGTAGAGTATGGAACGATAGAAGACAAGCTGGACGGGAAAGCCATCGTTTTAAACCAAGAAAAAGTAACGCTGGCTCAATATGAAGGTCATTTTGAGAATCTGGTAATGGAGAATGCCAAGATAGGCAAGGGAACCCTGCTGGGTTATTACGTAAATGCTCAGGGAAAGGTATCCCTGCGGGCGGCCGAGGCAGGGGTATTTGTGCGCCATACCGATGGTTTGGAAGAAGTTTTTAGTAATATTGATCTTCAAGCCGTTACTCCCGAGGTTTATGAATATAAAATTACCCGGGTGTCAGAAGACCAACTAATTCAGCCCGGTCAGCCTATATACAAAATAGTAGATAATTTGGCTCCGCCCCAGTTGCTGGTGCGTTTTCCTCTTGATGATATTGACTTTGAGATAAAAGATCAATCAAAGGTGAAGGTGCTTTTGCAAGATAATGAACTGGGCAAGGCCGCCATTGTCGCCATGAAGCAAGATTTTGGGGAGCTAATAATGTTGCTTGAGTTAGAGAGTTTCAGCGATGCAATTATCAATCAACGTTATATCGAGGTTGCGGCGGTTTTTGATTCCGCTACCGGGTTTCTAATACCGAAAAAAGCCTTGGTTGATAACGACGGAAAAAAAGGAATATACTGTTCAATTGGCGAATTTACCAGATTTAAACCGGTAGAGGTTATTAAAACGAAAGATGATATTGTGATAGTGAAGGGATTAGATAGAAATGACTTTATAGTTACTAATCCCCCTGATAAAATGTAGATAGACAGGTGAGAGTATGGAAGAAATGGCAAATCGTATAGCAGATATCAGGCAGCGCATAGAAGTGGCGGCCCAAAAAAGCGGACGCACGGGCCAGGATATAACCCTGGTAGCAGTCAGCAAGATGGTGGCTGATGACGCGGTTCAGCAGGCTTATGATCTTAATATCAGGGATTTTGGTGAAAACCGGGTGCAAGAACTGACTCGCAAAATGCACTCTTTACCGCAAGCCAGGTGGCATCTTATCGGCAGACTACAGACTAACAAAGTGAAAGATGTGGTGGGTAAAGCCTGCCTTATACATTCGTTGGACAGGTGGGGTCTGGCGGAAGAAATAAATAAGCGAGGCCGGAATTTGGGAATCAAAGTGCCGGTGCTTGTGCAGGTTAATATATCCGGCGAAGATAGCAAGACGGGGTTGCCGGCTGATGATGTGAATGAGTTTCTGGCCTCCGCAGGGGAATTGGCAGCCATCCAGGTTTTAACCTG
>JBAYYO010000204.1:0-4530 GCA_041672985.1 Syntrophomonas sp.
TTTGCTTGAATATAGAAAAAAAGAGTCTCAATTGGGGACTGTGGTAAAAAATAGTAAAATAATTGTCGATGCCGCCGTGTTTTCATAACGCCGAAAACACGGCTTTTTCATCGTGTTTAGACATATTATTCTATTTTGGCACATTAATTGCGTGTTAAATAAGCATGTCGGGTAATGGAGGAGGTGAGAGAGACAAAACCCACTGTGTGTTTACCAATAATTATGAGGAGGTAAGGGAGTTGGAAATTAAAAAAATTGGAGTATTGGGCGCAGGCACCATGGGTGCGGGAATTGCTCAGGTAAGTATTGAAGCAGGTTACGACGTAGTTTTGATAGATGTTGTCCCCGAAATAGTTGAAAAGGCCCTGAAAGGTCTTAATAGGGCATGGGCCAAAGCAGTAGAAAAAGGCAAGCGGACTGCCGATGATGTAACCAAGTTTAATAGTCTGTTATCGAGCAGTGTAGATACAGCTGATTTTAAGGATTGCGATATCGTTATTGAAGCAATCATAGAAAACATAGACATCAAGAAAAAAGTCCATAAACAACTGAGCGAGATCTGTAAGCCGGAGGCGATTTTGGCAACCAATACCTCGGCACTGAGCATAACCGAGATTGCGGCAGCCACCAGTCGGCCCGATAAAGTTGTGGGGATGCACTTCTTTAATCCGGTAGTTATGATGAAATTAGTAGAAGTAATTCCAGGGGCTGTAACCACCGATGATGTGGTACAGGCAGTCATAGAAATGTCCAAGAAAATCGGCAAAGATCCAGTTCCGGCTAAAGAAAGTCCGGGCTTCATCGTTAACCGTATCCTGGTTCCGTATATTAACGAAGCTGCTATCGTATTCCAGGAGGGTATCGCCTCCGCGGCCGAAATTGACAAGGCCATGAAATTAGGGGCAGGAATGCCGATGGGTCCCCTGGCGTTAGCGGATATGGTAGGAATAGACATCGTTTTGGCCGTGTGTGAATTTTTCGTGGATGAGTTTGCCGATTCCAAATATCGTCCTTCGTTAGCATTCAGACAAAAAGTTCGGGCCGGGCATCTGGGCATGAAGACCGGCAAAGGCTTTTACGACTACACCAGGTAGGCGGCAAGGAGAGCCCACAGATCGGGAAGCGATATAAGCAACAAAGGAAGGGAGGTCAAAAATATGGGATTCGAAAATCTCATTTTAGAAAAAGAAGATTATCTAGCCACACTCTATATAAACCGCCCCAAAGCCATGAATGCTCTTAATGCGGAAACCTTGTACGAACTGGAAGCAGCCATTAAAGACGTCAAAGCTGATCCCAACATCAAGGTCATGATCGTTACCGGAGTTGGGGAAAAATCGTTTGTGGCCGGGGCTGACATCACTTTTATGCTACCCCTCTCTCCAGCGGAGGGAAGATTCTTCTCTGATGTAGGAGAAAAAGTAATGCGGCAGATTGAGCTGCTGGAAAAACCAGTTATTGCAGCTATCAACGGTTTTGCACTAGGTGGGGGTTGTGAACTGGCCATGGCCTGCGACATCAGGCTGGCCGCGGAAACGGCCATTTTTGCTCAACCTGAAGTAGGACTTGGCGTTATACCTGGCTTTGGGGGAACACAACGGCTTCCTCGTCTGATTGGTGAAGGTCGCGCTAAAGAACTCACCTATACGGCTAATGTAATCAATGCCCAGGAAGCCTACCGGATCGGCCTGGTAAACCATGTTTATCCCTTGGACCAACTGATGGACGAAGCCAAGAAACTGGCCAAGAAAATTGCCGCCAAAGCTCCACTGGCAGTTGGATATGCCAAATTCGCTATTAATAAGGGCTTGCAGGTAGATATCGACACTGCTATGAGTATTGAGTCTGATATGTTTGGTATGTGCTGTGCTACTACAGATAAGTTCGAAGGAATGGGTGCTTTTATTGATAAGAGAAAACCCCAGTTTACGGGTAAGTAAGTTATCAAGCGGGACTTATTCCAACCCCTGTTAGATACATGTATTGGGAGGCCATATAGATGAATGCTAGACTTGCCAAAAATGCCTTTGATTCACCCTTGACGATGCCTATGGAACCTGAACCCATGGGTATAGGGTTTACCGACCAACAGGATATGATGCGTCGCCTGGCACAGGACTTTGCTGATCGTGAACTGTCAACTTATGGTGCGTGGCCGGCAAGGCGTGACCTACCCGTTATTATGCAAAAGATGCATGCCCTCGGCCTTATGACGATTGGTATCCCGGTTGAATATGGCGGAACTGGTCTGGACCATATGGCCAAGTGTCTGGTAACAGAGGAAATAGCCCGGGGAGATGCTCGAGCGGCGCTGGCTATGGTTGCCAGCACTGTATTGGGATCAGGTCCAGTTTTTGCTGCTGGGACCGATGAGCAAAAAAGGTGGTGGTACAGCAGGGAGCTGGAAGGTTCAATGACGGCATTTTGCCTCAGTGAACACGGAGCAAATTCGAGTGTGAGTCCTATTTCTGCTACTTGCCGAAGGGAAAGAAACGAATACATCTTAAACGGGTGCAAATATATCATCAACTACGGAGGCGAGGCTGACCTATTATCAGTATTTGCAACCCTGAGTACACCAAGGGACAGGCAAAGTAGGTGTGCTTTCATCTTAGATAAGAACACTCCCGGGATATCAATAGGGGCGGAAGATCCTGGAGTGAACAGTTCCAGTTCACTCCCCATAATATTTAAAAATGTGCGTGTCCCAGTTAAGAATCGATTGGGCCAGGATGGAGACGGATATAAAATTGCGGCGCAGAGCCTGGCTAACTCCCAGGTAGTTGTGGCAGCTATCGGTTTGGGGATGGCCCAGGGAGCCTTTGAGGCAGCGTCCCGATACTCGATCGAGTGTTACCAGTTTGGCAAACCCATATTCGAATTGCCGGGGATCCGATTCATGTTGGAGAGTATGGCGCAAAGAATCGAAAACGGACGTTTCCTTTATCAGGTCGCTGCCTTTAAATTTGATATGGGTTTAGCGTACGACGAATTAGCGTCCCAGGCTCTAGCCTATTGCAGCGATGCTGCCAGCAAAGTACTTAATGATGCGATGAAGATATACGGTGCATATGGATACCGAGAGTATCCAGTAGCAAAATATCTCTGCGACACCCGGCTGGTCCGGCAGTTTTTGGGCAACTGCCCCAGGGTTGATTACGGTTATCGCCGCTGATATAGCCAAAACCTTCAATAATTATAGAAATAGGGAGGGATTAAGGTGGATTTCAAGAGTGAGTACGCGCGTAAAGTGGTCTCCGCTGATGAAGCGGTCAAGGTTGTAAAATCCGGCGATCTTGTTCATTACGGTGAATTCATGATGAATTCTCATGTATTGGATGCGGCTTTGGCCAAGAGAAAAGATGAATTGGAAGGGGTAATCGTAAGAACTACTACCTGCCCTTTTCCACCGCAAATAGTTTTAAGTGATCCGGAAAGAAAACATTTTATTTATAACGACTGGCACTTCAGTGGTGCCAGCAGAAAACTGCATGATAAGAATCTGTGCAACTATATTCCGATTACCTATCACGAAGGTCCCAGTTTTTACGACAAGGGTTGGGTGCCTGTTGATGTAGCAATGATCAAGGTTACTCCTCCCGATCAACATGGCTATGTTAACCTGGGAACATCGAGTTCCATTACTCCGGCCTTCTGTGCTGCTGCCAAAACAATTATTGCCGAAGTAAATGAGTCCGTACCGAGATGTCTAGGCGGCTTAGAGGAGACCTTGCATATATCCCAAATCGACTATTTTGTAGAGGGCGACAATAGACCACTAATTCAGCTTCCCGAAACACCTATATCAGATGTGGATAAGCAAATCGCCGCAATTATAGTAGAACAAATCGAGGATGGTGCCTGCCTGCAGTTAGGTATCGGAGCTATGCCCAATGCAGTTGGTGCCATGATTGCTCAATCAGACTTAAAGGACTTGGGCGTCCATACTGAGATGCTGGTAGATTCATTTGTGGATATGTTCGAAGCCGGAAGAATTACCAATCTGCGCAAACAGCTTGACAAAGGTAAGATGGTCTATACCTTTGCTATGGGAACCAATAAGCTCTATAACTTCTTGGATAATAATCCTAATTGTGCAATTTTTCCGGTTAGTTATACCAACGACCCTGACATAATTTGTCAAAATGATAACATGATGTGCATTAACAATGCTATCGAAGTAGATCTTTATGGTCAGGTTGCCTCAGAGTCATCAGGCGTACGGCAGATTTCAGGAACTGGCGGCCAGTTAGACTTTATTTATGGGTCATATAAATCCAAGGGCGGCAAGGGTCTGATCTGTCTTACCTCTACCTTCACAGATGGTCAGGGGAAGATGCGATCACGTATCAAGCCTGTTCTGACTCCAGGTGCAATTGTCACCGTGCCTAGAAGTATGAACTATTATGTGATCACTGAATACGGTGTAGCTATGCTTAAGGCTAAGAGTACCTGGGAAAGGGCAGAAGCCTTAATAAATATTGCGCATCCTGATTTACGTGATGATTTGATTAAAGAAGCAGACGCCAA
>JBAYYO010000205.1:0-4483 GCA_041672985.1 Syntrophomonas sp.
CTGCAGCAACGCCACGGCCGTCTGCGATTCCTCCCGCCGCAATAATGGGAATTTTCACTTCATCCGCAACCATTGGCACTATACACATCGTGGTCATTTCTCCTACATGCCCACCTGATTCAACGCCTTCAATTACCAGAGCATCGGCACCTAAGCGTTCCAAGCGACGTGCCAGAGCAACTGCAGCTACTACCGGAACTATCTTTATCCCAGCTTCTTTAAATTTAGCCATTAAAGGACCGGGATTTCCTCCCCCCGTAGCAACTATAGGAATTTTCTCTCTAATAATTAACTCCAGGTTATCTGACAGGAAAGGTGAGGTAAGCACCAAATTGACAGCGAAATTACGGGAGGTTATTTCGCGCGCGATTCGGATCTCTTCCTGGAGCCAGGATGACGGGGCGTTACCGCTGCCTATGGTTCCCATTCCGCCAGCCTCAGAAACGGCACCAGCCAATTTGCCGCCTGCGATCCAGGCCATGCCCCCCTGAATCAGCGGATAATCAATTTCCAATAAATCGCATAAGCTTGTATGTATCAGCATCTAATCCCTCCCCCAACGTAGGATTGCCCCCCCATAAGTAAGACCAGCCCCAAACCCAACCATAAGTACATTGTCACCCTGTTGCAGCGGTTGTTTTTCATGCACCTGGGCCAGGGCTACCGGTATGGAGGCGGCCGACATATTTCCGAAATGATCCAGATTTACTACTACTTTCTCCATTGGTATCTTCATGCGCCTTACAGCGGCTTGAATAATGCGTATGTTGGCCTGATGGGGTACAAATAAATCTATATCCTCAAAACTCAAACCGGCTCGGCTTAATAATTCCTCGCTGGCTTCTGCAATAATCTTGGTGGCAAACTTAAATATTTCATTCCCGTTCATTTTCAGGTAATGCAAGCGTTGTTCAATCGTTGCATGGGAGGCTGGCAAGGCTGAACCTCCAGCTGGCTGATAGAGAAGACCTGCCCCATTACCATCCGCAGCAATGAGGGTACTGAGGAGTCCGTAATCCCCTGCGGATTTTCCCAGAACCATAGCCCCCGCGCCGTCGCCGAAAAGAATACTGGTATTGCGGTCAGAATAATCAAGTACCTTGGAAACAATTTCGGAGCCAATAATCAAGACACGCTGGTATGCGGGGGATAGCAGAAATTTTTCGGCCACTGTAAGCGCGTATACAAAACCTGTACAACCGGCTCCCAAATCAAATGCCGCCGCGTTTTTAGCTCCCAGCCCAGCTTGCACTATGCAAGCAGTAGCAGGAAATTGCATATCCCCGGTGACTGTAGCCACAATGATAAGGTCAAGTTCCAAAGGGTCAACATGGGCATCCTGTAAAGCTCTGCGAGCCGCTTCAAGGGCCAAATCCGAACATTTACCCTCCGGTCCTATAATTCTGCGTTCTTTTATCCCGGTTCGTTCGATTATCCATGCATCACTGGTATCCATCATCTTTTCCAAGTCCTGATTGCTTAGAATTGTGTCCGGCACACAACAACCAATGCCAAGAGCTTTAGCTTTCATGGTTAATAATACCTTTCAAGTATTTTTTCTCATCAGTATAACAATTGTAACAATAACAAAACTTACAGGTAGAATACTTGGGATAAGTTTATACAGTGATACGCTATCTTGTCAATAAAGTATACATATTTTCTTATGATTTTGATACTTTTATGGTATAATGCATACGTTATAATGGTTTTTATTTTTACGAAACAATGGGTGCCAGCGCTAGGCACCATATTACCTGGCTTAAGAGTCAATGATAGCATGTACATTTATGTTAATTGTCATGCGTGTTGAGGTAATATATTCCATTATTATTTAAAAGATTAGATAAGGAGATGACCATGGACACCAAATATTTAAAAGAACTTCATATTGGGGATTTAACCGCCCGAATTCCTATTATTCAAGGTGGAATGGGAGTAGGAGTCTCCATGTCTGGATTGGCCTCGGCCGTAGCTCAAGAAGGCGGTATTGGAGTAATTGCCGCAGCAGGTATAGGCATGCTGGAGCCGGACGGCTTCTCCAACTATCTTGAGGCCAGTAAAAGGCGTTTAGGAATGGAGATTCGTAAAGCCCGGGCAGCCACGGACGGAATTCTGGGCGTAAATATCATGGTGGCTCTTTCTAATTTTGCCGATATGGTCACGACTGCTATTGATGAAGGCATCGATATTATCTTCTCCGGTGCAGGACTTCCGCTGAGCCTTCCCCAATATCTGCCGGAAAAGCACAAGACGAAACTGGTGCCGATTGTATCGTCAGGGAGGGCTGCAGTGTTGATTGCAAAACGCTGGTTGGATAGATATGATTACCTACCCGACGCTTTTGTTGTTGAAGGCCCCAAAGCTGGTGGTCACCTCGGTTTCAAACCGGAACAACTCAGCGATCCTAAAGTTGCCCTGGAAAATCTAGTTCCGGGGGTTATACAAGCAATTGAACCCATTGCCGTAAAGAACCAGCAAGATATTCCGGTTATCGCAGCCGGCGGGGTTTTTACCGGTCAGGATATTTATAAATATATCCAGTTGGGAGCCGCCGGTGTGCAGATGGCTACTCGATTTGTAACTACCCACGAATGTGACGCTGATATCAGATTCAAACAGGCATTTATTGACGCCCGTCAGGAAGATCTGGTTATTATAAAAAGCCCGGTGGGGATGCCGGGCAGAGCACTCCGCAACGAGTTTATTGATGATGTTGACGCCGGCAAGAGAAAGCCCTTCAAGTGTCCCTATCATTGTATAATAACCTGCGATTATCAAAATAGTCCCTACTGTATAGCAGTGGCTTTGATGAACGCCCAAAAAGGCAATCGAAAACACGGTTTGGAGTTTGCCGGCGAGAACGTTTTCCAATGCCAGGAAATCGTATCGGTTAAAGAATTAATGAGCAGCCTGGTTAAGGAGTATGAAGAGGCCGCCCAAAATGCAGTTCATAGCGACAATATGCAGTAATTCGTGTTTATATTGACAAGCCACCCCCTTTAACAGCAAGGAGGGTGGCTTTCCACCTTAACAGATGGTCAGATCGTCTATACCCTGCCAATCGGCCAACCTCTTTTTCATAAAATCAATCTGATCTTCGGGCATATCATTTATCAATAATACATATTTCCCTTCCTCCAGCCACTGTTCAATTAATCTGGTCCCTTCCGATTGCAAACCTATATCATTACATACTTCACCCAGGCTGCCATCAGAATTTTCACTGGCATCAGTTATAAAACCATAAATAGGGCCAATGCTGGCAACCATACCCAGCGGGGCTAATTGAACTACTCCTGCATCCAAATCTCCCCTATCAACATTTTGTCCATTGGTATCGATGATAATATTATCTAACCAATGCATCTCATTTTCGTCGCCTGAAAATAAAAGGGAAGCATGTTCTTCAAAACCACGGTTTCTTAAATCCGTAAGCACAGATTTCGCCATACGGAGATGGTCATAAGTACCTATCAAGTTAATGGCCAACTTATTCACCCCTCATAAATCAAAACTCATCTTCATTATAGGTTTATGTTGGTCAATAAATGATTTTCTATGCACCATTATTTAACCACCCCGGAATGAATGCAGAGGAATGCGGCCCTTAACAATCTTCAACAACTATAGAATCAGCAATCCTCCGGTCCAGGGCGAGGGTGGTATTGCCAACTTTTATAATCAGGGGCCCCTTAAATGGATGCCTTGACAGCATTTCTATTTCCGCCCCGGGCATAATTCCCATTTCGTATAGACGCCTGGCCATGGGATTGTCATTTAATATCTCCAAAACATGCACTTTATGGCCGGGTTTCATTGTGGTCATCAACATAACGTCTGCCTCCTTAGCCTGGTAAGATGATATTTAATAAGATGCCCACTGAAAAGGAAGTTACCAAACCCAGCACAATTATTTTAGCCAGGCTCTTGAAGCCCACTTCTCGAACTGTCATCACCATCATAGGTAAACAGGGTAAAGACAGCGCAATCATACTAATCGCAATAGTAGCTTCTCTGGGGTTTAACGGCAGATTCATCAACACAATTGGGGCTAGGTAGCGTTGAAAAACCGTAATCAAAACCGCGACAAAAGCCTCGGCCGGTATGCCAAACACAAGTCTGGTAAACCCCTCCAGGCCCCGAAATAATTCAAGTACCCCAGACTCCATCAGTGTTCTTATGCCGATGCTCATTAGCAGCAACAGTGGTAATACTTCAGTAAAAAAACCGGAAAATCTTATCTTAATCTTATTCCATATATTAGTCCCCAAAGGAATTCTCAATGGAGGAAGTTCATATATAAATTCACTCTCTCCCGGCATAATTCTACTGAGGGTGTATGCAAGTACTAACAATACCGTCAGCATAGTAATTACTATTACGGCCAGGGAGGCCTGAAAGGCCGAGATAACCGAAGCTAAAATTCCCAGTGTCGCCGAACAGGGGATTACAATACTGAGCAAGGTTATAATAATAAATC
>JBAYYO010000206.1:0-4450 GCA_041672985.1 Syntrophomonas sp.
GCTATGCGGTTGGCAACGTTATGTATTTTTTCCAGTGATGCCACTGAAGAACCGCCAAATTTTGCTACCAATAAAGACAATTCTTTTCACTCCCCCTATTATGCTATGCGTATGCAGGTTCAAACTGGTAATCCAAATCGTCTTTACCTATCCGTCAATTCCCTCAAGTCTGATTACATTGTTGATTTTACTCACGATATTCATGCCTTTAAGAATTGTTAACGAATCCTGCAGGTCTTTTTCCCGAACTGAATGGGTAATCAGTATCAGTTCAGCCATGTTATCGGTGTTGGTTTTCTGCACCACGGTGGCAATGCTCACATCATTGTTGCCAAATACGCCCGCAATTCCTGCCAAAACCCCGGGACGGTCAGTTACTGTCATCCGGATATAATATTGGGCTATAAGTTCGCCAATTGGCAATATGGCTTTCTCATCATAGCAGGTGCAGCCTATCCGGGCACTGATATTGAAGGCCATATTTCTGCCTATTTCAATAATGTCGCCTGCCACTGAGCTGGCGGTCGGCATCTCCCCGGCGCCCCTGCCATAATGCATTATTTCCCCTACTGCATCCCCACGTACGAAAACTGCATTGAAGACATCATTGACGTTGGCCAGGGGGTGTTTAATGGGGATAAAGGCAGGATGAACCCGTGCTTGAATTTTTCCTTCCACCTCTTTGGCTATGGCCAGCAGTTTAACTACATAGCCTAATTCCCGGGCGTAACGTATATCTTGAGGGGTAATATCGGTGATTCCTTCTACATATACATCATCCAGCGTGACCCGGCTGTTAAAAGCAATCGATGACAGGATGGCGATCTTTCTGGCTGCATCCAAACCTCCCACATCAGCAGTGGGATCTGATTCCGCATAGCCAAGATCCTGGGCTTCGCGCAATACTTCATGGTAATCGCGCCCCTCCTGAGTCATTTTGGTCAGGATATAGTTGGTGGTCCCGTTCAGGATGCCAATAACTTCCTCTATATGATTGCCGGCCAGGGATTGTTTTAAGGGATAAACGATGGGTATTCCCCCGGCTACACTGGCTTCAAAATAGAAATCAACCTTGTTCAGTTCAGCCGTGGCAAATAATTCTTTGCCTTTAACGGCAATTAGATCTTTATTGGCTGTGACCACATGTTTGCCCTTATTCATCGCGGCAATAATAAAGCTTAAAGCCGGTTCAATGCCCCCGATCAGCTCTACCACTATATCAATTGAGTCATCATTGATGATGTCTTCAATACGATCGGTAATCATTTCTTCAGCCAGACCCAGTTGTATGCATTTTTGCTTATCTTTTTCCAGAACCCTGGTTATAATTATCTCAGATCCGGTTTTGGCAGCGATTGTGGTACGGTTTTTCGTCAATAATTTGACAACTCCTCCACCCACCGTTCCGCAACCTAATAATCCTACTCTTATCATCAAGATTTACCTCCTAAATACCCACATTATAGCACTTGCTATTCAGGGGGAGCAAGGCTGTTAATCGTCAGAGATTCACCCAGACATGAAAAAATAAAAACTCCGGCATTACAAGACTGGCAAAATTCCGGAGTAAAGTACCTTCCCGCTGGCCTAAGCTAAACATCACGAAAAAGTTATTTAATTTTGCTCCAAGCTTTATTAAAGCTTGTTCGTAAATAATTGTCAAGTTCATAGATATGGCAACAGCTTTACTACGTTCATTAACAATGTAAAAAAGCCCGCTTTATAAACTGGTACGGGGACGTAATCTTGCTGCACAGCAGACGATTCGTCCCCATACTTGGTCTCAATCACGGGCTTTCTTCATGCCTTGATGAATAGACTTATATTATGATACAGATCAGACCACCACTGCCTTCATTGACGATTCTCTGCAGCGTATCCTGCAGCTTAACCTGAGCATTTTCAGGCATGCGGTGGAGTTTGTTCTGAATTCCCTCCCGCACCAGGTCATGCAAGGATTTCCCAAATATGTTGGATTCCCATATCTTGGCGGGATCCTCTTCAAATTCATCCAGCATATAGCGAACCAGTTCTTCACATTGCTTTTCGGTTCCTATTATTGGGGTTATCTCCGTGGTTATATCCGCCTTGATAATATGCAGGGACGGTGCTTTGGCCTTCAGTCTTACCCCGAATCGATTGCCCTGTTTTATAAGTTCGGGCTCTTCCAGGATCATCTCTTCCAGTCGGGGGGTTACCACTCCGTAACCTGATTCTTTTACTTCGGTTAGAGCCGATGATACCTTGTCGAACTCTCGCTTGGCCACGCTCAAGTCTTTCATAATGCGTATGATGTCTTGATTGCCCTCCACATTAAATCCGCTTACCTCACTAAGAGACATATAGAAGAGCTCTTCCGGTACCGTAACATCAATAGCGGCTATGCCGGTGCCCAGGTCCATTTCCTCCAGACTCACAAAGCTGATGTTGATTATATCAGACAGTTTTTCTATGGCCTTATCAATATCGCGCACCTTTTTGATATCTCTTAAAACTCCATGTATAGACTCTTCCAAATCTGCTCTCAGCCAGAATTCCTGATCCAACTCATCAACCCAAAGAGGTAGTTTTATATTGACCTCTTGGACCGGGAATTCATAAAGAACTTCCTCCAAAACACTTAATATCTGCTCATTTGTCATGGTGGCACTATTAATCGGGATTATGGTAACCTGATATTTCCCGGTCAATTCGTCTACCAGGGCCATTGTTTCCTTGTCATAGGGATGAATTGAGTTCAACAAGACCACAAATGGCTTGTTAATCTCCTTTAACTCACGTATGACTCTTTCTTCGGCTTCCAAATAGTTACTGCGCGGTATGTCACTGATACTTCCATCCGTAATCATTACTATACCGATGGTGGAATGGTCGGTAATTACTTTCCTGGTACCTATTTCGGCCGCTTCCTCGAAGGGAACCTCATAGTCAAACCAGGGAGTTCTTACCATGCGGGGTTCTTCATCTTCTTCGTAACCCAGGGCGCCATCTACTGCATATCCCACACAATCAATCAACCTGACCTTAAGGGATATTCCGTTTTTGGTAAAGATTTCAACGGCTTCGTTGGGTACGAATTTTGGTTCGGTAGTGGTGATCGTTTTACCGGCGCCGCTTTGGGGCAGCTCGTCTTTGGCACGTTCCCGCTCATACAGATCCTGAATGTTGGGCAGCACCATCAGTTCCATAAATCTTTTTACAAATGTTGATTTGCCTGTTCTAACCGGCCCCACTACTCCCAGGTAGATATCTCCTCCCGTTCTTTCCGCGATATCATCTAAGATATTATTTCCTTCCACTTCTCTTTCTCCCTCCCTCGGATTAAGACTTTTTATAAGGCATCCTCCCTCCGTATCTGGATACCCTGACAAATGGGCATTCGATTCATAACACTATAAATATATTTATATATAAGCGGTAATATAACCAGAAAAGAAAAAAAGTGTGATTTTTACCACACTTTAAACCTTCCCTTTGCCACTACCTCAAGGCTGCTCCTATATCTTCAGTCTCATGCTTTTTCTGTCTCTGCATTAGATTCCAGACTGCCTCCCGGGGATCCCTGTTTTCATATAATACCTGATAACAAGCCCTGGTAATGGGCATGTCAATACCTTTTTCCAAAGCTATTTTGTGTACAATCCGGCAGGTATGAGCTCCTTCAACCACCATTCCAATACGCTCCAGAGTATCTTTCAGGCTCAGCCCCTGTCCAATTAGTTCCCCGGCTCTACGGTTGCGTGAATGAACGCTCCCACAAGTCACGACCAGATCGCCTATCCCGCTCAGACCGCTAAAAGTTCGAGGATCACCACCCAGGACTACCCCCATTCTGATTATTTCGGTCAAGGCTCGGGTCAGCAAGGCAGCCATCGTATTATCTCCAAATCCCAGGCCATAACCAACCCCGGTCGCCAGGGCTATGATATTTTTCAAGGCGCCCCCTAATTCCACCCCGGCCACATCCGGGTTAGTATAAACTCTAAATGTCGGTGACATAAAGAGGTCCTGCACCAGGCAGGCTGTTTCTATGCAGCTGGACGCCACTGTAACCGCGCTTGGGATTTCGCGGGCTACCTCTTCGGCATGACTGGGGCCTGACAATACCGCATATCGCTCCTTTATTTCCTCTCCTATAACCTCGGCGGTTAACTGACTCATCCTCATTCCGGTCGTTATTTCCAGACCTTTGGCGGTATTTACTATATATATGTCTGGCAGCAAATATCTTTGGGCCTTTTCTAGTACTTCCCTTTGTGCCTGGGTAGGAATTGACAAAATTAACCACTTGGCACCTTCCATAGCTTCAGCCATATTGGTAGTAGGACTAACTTTATCCGGAATAATTATACCGGGAAGAAACTTATGATTCTCGCGATCCCGGGCAATTGTTTCCACTCCATCCTCCACCAAGCCCCACAGTGAAACCTGATAATTATTTTTAGCCAGC
>JBAYYO010000207.1:0-4446 GCA_041672985.1 Syntrophomonas sp.
CGCGGGGTTGAATACCGCGCCCCGGGCAATATAGGCTGAACCTTCGATGCTGGCCAACATCTCGGCTACTTTAAACGGATAACCAGCCTGCTGTACAGTCCGTCCCCGGGGGGTGGTAGTAGTGACTTGCCCCAACATAGTGGTGGGGGCCATCTGACCACCGGTCATGCCATATAAGGTGTTATTGATAAATACGATGGTAATGTTCTCGCCTCTAACTGCGGAATGAACCATTTCCGTAGTTCCTATGGCCGCCAGATCTCCATCCCCCTGGTAGGTGAATACCAGTTTATCAGGATGCACTCGTTTTACTCCGGTGGCCACCGCCGGGGCCCGGCCGTGCGAAGGGCCAATCCCATCGAAATTGAAATAGTCATAAGAGAAAACTCCGCAGCCAACCGAGCCAACGCCAATAGTCCGGCTCTGCATTCCCATTTCTTCCACCACCTCTGCGCACAAACGGTGCACTATGCCGTGATTACAACCCGGACAGAAATGCCAAGGAACATCCTCGAGGGTAGCTGGTTTCTGATATCCTTTAGTCATGATTCAATACCTCCCCGGTTTTGCTTTTTATAAACTCGTAAATTTCCTCGGGGTTGGGAACCAGCCCGACACGGTTAAATAATATGACTTCTTTGTCAGGCAATGCCAGCCGTACATCCTCGATCATCTGCCCCATGTTGATTTCAGCGCTTATTACCAGGCGGGCATGGCGGGCTGCCTGCTTAAGAGCGGCATTGGGGAATGGCCATAGGGTAATGGGTTTGAGGAGACCCGCTTTAATACCATCTTCACGGGCCATTTCCACAGCCGCCCGAGCGACGCGGCTGGTGATACCGAACGATACCAACAGGATTTCCGCATCCTTGGTAAAATATTCAGCTGAGCGTTGTTCATGGGCTTGAATATCAGCATAGTTATCATAAAGCTCCCGGCAATGATTCTCCAGATCGGCAGCCGGCAGGTACAGAGTATGAATAATATTTTTACTCCTTCCCTCCATACCAGTCGTAGCCCAGGGCCTGATAATCGGGCGGACATCCGTCTCGGGAAAAACGACCGGTTCCATCATTTGTCCCAGCATACCGTCACCGAAGAGCACTACCGGAGTACGGTAGTGCTCGGCAATATCAAAGGCCAATATAGTATAATCAATCAATTCCTGAACCGAGGCCGGGGCTAGGACCACCAGTTTATAATCACCGTGGCCGCCTCCTTTTACTGATTGGAAGTAGTCAGCCTGGGAAGGATGAATGCCGCCTAAACCCGGAGCGCCGCGCATAATATTAACGATGACCGCCGGCAAACGGGCCGAGGCTATGTAAGATATACCTTCCTGCATAAGTGAGATACCGGGGCTGGAAGAAGCAGTCATTACCCGGGCCCCTGCGCAGGCGGCCCCGAAGACCATATTAATAGCTGAGACTTCGCTTTCAGCCTGCACGTATGAACCGCCCTCCTCGGGCAAGCGCCGAGCCAGGTATTCCAATACCTCGGTTTGAGGTGTTATAGGATAACCGAAGAAATAACGACAGTTGGCTCTTATGGCAGCCTCACCAATAGCTTCATTGCCCTTCATCAATATATACTCGCTCACCTATTTTACCTCCCTTACCTCAATAAGTACCTCCGGGCACATCAGGGCGCATAAAGCACAGCCGGTGCATTTTTCCTCTTCCGAAGTGGTCGCGAAATTATAGCCCAGGTTATTCCTTTCTTCACTTAGAGCTACGATTTTCTTGGGACAGAATTCGACGCAGAAGCCGCAGCCCTTGCAGCGTGCCTCGTTAAATACTAGCTGTATCACTCTTCATATCCTCCTTTTGCTGTTTCAATAACCATGGGGGCAACAAATGTATGATCAGGGGACGTACAGGGGTCCCCAATGAATCAAGTTCTTGATGGTGATGATGATACAAATCCTCCAGAACCAGAAGTTCAATTACGGGTAAATTCATATGCTGTCCAGCTTCTTTCACTAAGTGGTGCTTATCTATTATCTGCTGCAGACCTGTGCCTGGTCCGATATTAGGATTGCTAATTAGTGCATTTACAGTCAAGCCCGAACTATATTCAATATCTGTTTTCATCCGGATAATATTATCCATGGTATTGGTAAAAGGCCTAAATGGGTTGACTACCATACAAAGGCTGGCATCGCTGGACAAAATCTCCTCCCGGTAGGTGCCCAGAGCAGTAGCTCCTATGTCATCGCCTCCTACATCCAATATTACCCGGCAGCTGGTATCTTTTATCAAGGCGCCTATGCCCGGCCCGGCTATGGGTAAATCAGAGAACATAATGTTATCGGGAGGAACCACTGCTTCTATGCCATGTGACTCCAGCAATGCCCTAACTTCGCGGCTGCGAAAATAAGCATTTACCAGGTCAAGGTCAACCAGTGCGGAGCGCAGGTCGCTGAAAGCGGCCGTCTGCAGGGCCAGGTTGATGGCATATTCACTTTTGCCGCTGCCAAAGCCTCCCAATATAATCAAGACGCGGGGGGAGTTATTTTGCTGCATGCCGTTCTCCTTGTTTAATTACCTGATGTCCTGATGGTCAGACCACCGATATTTAAATCATTATATTACATCAGGCTTATAAAATTCCAGTAAAAAGCGGAGGCATTGCAAATACTACCTAAAAATACTGCCGCCGAAGGGTAGAGTGGTGTGTATTACTGGGATTATGGTAGAATATAGCCAACAGAAAGACAAAGGAAGTGACTGGTTGGTATGAAGAAAACAGTTGATGCGCGTGGCTTGGCCTGCCCGGAACCGGTTATAATGACCAAAAAGGCCCTCGATAGTCGTGAAGTAAATGAGGTTTTGGCGATAGTTGATAACCAGGCGGCGCTCGAAAACATATCCAGGATGGTGAGGACACTGAATCTGGAAAGTATGACTGAGGAGCAGGATGGCTCATTTTACATTAACATTGTCAAAGAAGATGTATCTCCCGAAAAACAGGATCTGGGCGGCAATACGGTGGTGCTGGTGAAAAGCAATGTGCTGGGTGAGGGGGATGACAAGCTGGGCAGTATTCTAATGAAGAGCTTTATGTACACCCTTACCCAGATGGAGGGGGAAATAAAAACCTTGATGTTTTTAAATAGTGGGGTAATGCTAACCACGTCTGGGTCTGAACTTCTCGAACACCTCAAGAGCCTGGAGAATTCCGGGGCAGAAATCCTTTCTTGTGGCACCTGCCTCGATTTCTATGGCCTGAGCGATAAATTAGAAGTAGGCAGCGTGGGTAATATGTATACCATCGCCGAAGAAATGTTACATGCCACCAAAGTTATAGTACTATAATGATTTTTGGGTACAGTCCCTAAAAATCATTTTTCGGAATAATATGGAGTCGGGGGGGATAGTTTGCTGATTGGTATTGATATAGTTGACATTGTCAGGATTAAGAACGTAGCAACTAGAACGCCCCGTTTTCTGCAACGAGTATTTACAGCGCAGGAACTAGATTATTGTTTTAAAAAAAAGGATCCCTTCCCTTCGCTGGCGGCAAGGTTCGCTGCCCGGGAAGCCTTACGCAAACTGGATATTGTGTTTATAAAAGGGATGCGATTTCATGATACCGAAGTAGCGGTCGATAAGGATGGGAAACCGCTGCTGCTTTTAAATGGAAATGCTCTGGAAATGGCTGAAAAGGCTGGTATTAAGGAATTTGCCATAAGCCTCTCCCATAGCCATGAGCAAGCTATAGCGGTAGTTATTGCCGACAAGGGGTGATTAAATGAAACTTATAAAGGCTAAGCAGATGAAAGAGATTGACAGACGGGCAACTGAGGAATATCTGATACCGAGCCTGCTATTGATGGAGAACGCAGGGCTGCGGGTGCTGGACACGATCAGAGATTTACTTGGTGAAACGCGTAATTCCAAGCTAGTCATTTTAGCTGGTAAAGGCAACAATGGCGGAGATGGACTGGTTATTGGCCGGCATCTCATAAACGACGGGGCTGCGGTTGATATTTTTCTATTGGGGGAAATTGAGAACCTGACTGCTGATGCCGGCGTGAACTATAATATTTTGAAAAAGATGGGCGTCAGACTATTAACCTTAAAAAATGATGAAGATATCAAAGTCTTCACGAACTCGCTGTTATCAGCGGACCTGATAATTGACGCCCTTTATGGTATAGGTTTTCGCGGGAGTATGGATGACTTTGAATCCCGGGTAGTCCAGATATTGAACTTGGCTAAAGTTCCGGTGGTAGCGGTTGATATTCCGTCCGGGGTAGAGGCAGATACTGGTAAAGTAAATGGAACCGCTGTAAGAGCTGATTATACGGTGACATTGGCAGCACCCAAATTAGGCCAGATATTGGCGCCCGCTCAGGAATACGTGGGAAATCTAATTGTTGCCGATATATCTATACCGCGCCTCCTTATGGAGGACCCGCAGTATAAGTTGAACCTGATTGAC
>JBAYYO010000208.1:0-4430 GCA_041672985.1 Syntrophomonas sp.
TATTTCGGGGCTCAACACCTTCAGCTACTGCTTTTGGCCCGCTTGTTTGTTTGTCTACGCTTAAAGACAGCGGTTACCCTCTGCCCTCCAAGACTAACTACCGGCGGTTGGCTAACCTTACCGGACGGGATTCCCACCCGTTATATGATGCAACCTTGCTCGGCCGCACTGTCAGGCACCGGAGCCTTTCTTTTTGGGATTTTCTTTTCGGCCTTCCCCGCCAGTAGATTTGTTTAAGGGTGGTTGATGACTGGCATGCCATTTCCGAGAGCTTTCAAACCACCATCAGCCAAAAATATGAAGCTTATGTTTCTTTGCCAAACGGCGAAAAAAGGTGACAATTAAGGAACGTCCCCACTCGTCACCCATTTGTCCCCGCGAAAATTATTCGTTGCTTTCCCGGTAGGGAATACCGGCTTCGATTTCCGGCAATATGAACCTGATACCTTGATTGTCCGACTTATTGAATTTCAGTAAGGAGCGAGCTATTTCCGCTGCCGCTTCATAATCGCCCAGCGCCCAATAACACAGACATTGCCCATGCAGAGCCCGCAAGTAAGGACGATTGTCAATCGCCGACCAGGGAAGTTTTCCGTTAAATGAATAGCCCAGGAAAAAATGGCCCAATTCTGCTCCCACCGTATAATGTTTCAGCGCTTGCTTCACCCAGTATTCGCTCAAACCATCCCCAAATTTGAAATGAGCCATATGAACATGCGCATCAATACAGCGCAGATCCTGCTTAATCACCTGATTGAGCAGCTCCCACGCCTCATCCATACACCCCCTATTTTTCAGTTCTACCGCATCAGTAATGGGATCATCCATTTCATCAGGTCGCGCTCCGGGGATAATCTGTTCCATTTCGAATTCTTGTTTCCGTTTGTCAATACAATGTACCGGCAGGGGAACTAACTCCAGGGCCGGTATATCAATACGTTGACTGATTATTTTCCCGCTGATAAATGGCGTCTTTTTATAAGTCCATTCTTTTTCCGGTTCGACCTCAAATATTTCCCCTTCCACCACCAGCGCGGGATAATTGTTCCCCTTCCACACTACCTTTTCCAAAGTGTTCAAGCGGTAGGCAGTAATATTATTATTCCCGGCACTGATCGCCACCAATTCGATCGTAGTCAATATTCCTACCTCCTGTTTGTATAATTTGCTGATGGAGGGAAGGCTGTTGCTCAAAGTTGTCAACAACCCCGTCCCCGTGACACGTTATGTTGCCCTGGTCAGATGTCCTGCCAGATGACTGCAGGATGCCTAATAAAGAGAATACATCGAATAATTCCTGATTAACAGGTGTGCTGAATTTTACGCTTACGTTCTTTCGTTACTTTCTTTTTATGTTCCTCGCAGTACCTGTCATAAGTTAATGTCTGGCACCCGGGGTAGCTACAGATAGTTTTTGGTTTCCGTGGCACCCATATCACCACCTATGAATTGCATTAGAAAAGGACCAACCAATTTTTAGCTGATCCTAATTCCAAAGTCATACTCACTTTATTATATCTTTGGCAGATATTCTTTTAACCCGCGCATCTTAACTTTATAGTCAGTTTCTTGTTGGCTACAAAACTCACAAACCCAATTATAGTCTCTTTTGGTACCATGCTTTTGGCTAAACCGCCGGACCGTCATAAGCATTCTACTCCTGAAATTCATCGGATATTGTTTCATGCTTTGTGAAGTAACTTCTTCAAACTCTCGGTGCATTTCTTCTAATGAAATATCTGAAGATAAATATCTAAGAAATAAATGTTCATAAAAAGCAAATGGGATAACATCTTCAATTAACTCCCTAACCAGTGTTTCATGAGGGCCAAATTCTTTTGTATCATCTGAAATCAAAGCAACTAAACCCATTGCTTTAGCCAAAGATACTGCATGCAACTCACCACTATCAAAAAGATATTCATAATCTCTCTTGTATCCTTTAAACAAACCTTCAATACCCATATCAATCAAATCTCTATTTGTCACGATTTCAATCCGACCCTCATGTACATCAGATGCAAGCCTCTCATATACCAATGGTGATTTACGCTTTAGTTCCATTTCATATAAATATATATGCATGTACAGCTTATCAAAAAAAGTAAACATTAATCCCTGTTTGCCGCTCGAATATAGATGGATTGTAATATCAGTATCTAAAGATGCCTTCATAAGTTAAATTCCTCAAAAATGTCTTCAATATCGAATTCATCTTGAACTTGTTTTTCTTTCTTAAATACTTCTGCATCCATTCCAATAAGAGCAAGGGCTTTCTCTAAGCTTGCATAAGGGATATAATCTTTTTCATAATTGCTGGTTACATACTCTAAATATTTTGGCGGAACTTCAATTATGTTAGCTGGTTTTAATAATCTTTCATCCGCATCTAATTTTTTGAATAGGGCAGCAGACGTCGCTGCATTTCTCTGGTCGAACAGCATGCTTTTATGGCTAGAATGAATAATCCCGATTTCATATAATCTTACAACCATCGCAGCATAGCTGACTTGAAACTCTAATTGCATACGAACAATATCAAAAGCACCAATTTCTTGATGTTTTTTCTTAAGTTCGTATTTAATGTATTTTCTTATTTCTTCTTCCGGCATTAAGAAACAATTAGCGAAATGAAATGCTCTTTCTTCTGATATATCTTTCGAATTTTCGGTGATCTCAAAGTCAATCTTTACATCGTTATACTCATTTTCAAAGTCATAAATCACATGCCCCAGTTCATGCGAAATGGTAAATATCTCCCGGGACAAGATTTCCGAGGAGTTAGATATAATAATTTTCTTCCCCTCAAAAAAAGTAGAAAAGCCTAACAGCTTATCTTTACCAAAGGGATATCGAATTAAATGTATCCCCCTTTGAGCTATTAGACTAAAAATATCTTTTACACCATAAGTCTGAATACTATGTTCTTGTCTAACCTGTAATGATCTCTGTTCGATTTCTGTTTTATCAATCCACATATACATCACGTGCCTTCATCTGATAATACATCTTTTCATGGGCGTGAAATACCCTTAGAATTTCCTCTATTTTAGCAACCGAATTCACGATATCTTCACCAGTGTTCTTCTCTCTGAAAAAAGTAACTAGTTCTTTATCTTCTTGCTCTGCGCTTGTAATTTCGGCTATAGATACACCCAGGTAATCAGCGATTTTCTTTATAAGCACAAAAGATATATCCACCTGGCCATTTTCTAGACGTGAATATCTTTGCCTGGTTGTATTCAAAACTTCGGCCATTTGCTCCTGGCTTATTCTATGATTTGTACGCATTTCTTTGATTCTGCTCCCGATAGCATAACTCATGCAAATCCCTCCTGCTATAATCTTATAACAGTTTATTCTTTAAATCAATATATATGTTACACTTATATAACATATTTTATTCATCAAATTTTTTCGTTAGCACAAATCACTAAGATAATAATTATGAAGCTTTCTTACCTGCTTGCCGGTCAGCCCCTCATCCACTGAAGCGGCTACCTGATTCCAGGACAACCCGCCGATATATCGTAATGCCAGAATCCGGTTGTGGCTAAGGCGTGTCGTAGCTCCAGAGCGTTGTGAGTTTTGCATATAAAATTCCCGCAGAATGATTCTTTCCTCATCAGACAGCGCACACCACACCGGTTCGAACCAAGCCATGTATTCCACCGCCTGATGATACCTTTCCTGCATCACATTGATCTTATCAAGGCTTCCTACTACTTTTATTTCCCCTGCTTTGGGATTATGCATTTTAGGCATTCCGTCTATTTTTGCACTGCAGAGGGAAAACATATCATCATAAGCATCTTTAACCTCTTTTGATGTGTTTTCAATAATCAGCTTCATATTTTCATAATCTTTCATGGCAGCAATTGCTGCTGAACTTTTGTTAATATAGTTTAATGCAATCATTCGCTTCCCGCCTCTAAAAGGCTCATCTTCCCCTTGTAGTATTTATTAATAATCCACTCTTGGGTTTCCTTATCCAGGGAGCGGATTCTATTTAACGCTTTTTTCCGTCCCTCAGCCACCTCTGCTTCCGTCTTTAAAAAACTGCAACTCTCTCCCTGGCACTTATTAACTCAACTTTCGCAGTTGCAAAATAATCGGTAATATGGGTTAAAAATCACCCATAAATAAGGAAACGAAGCTCCTAAATCCGATATAATAGAAGTAAGCTAAAACCCCACTATTTCGGAAAGAGGTGCTTCGTTTGACTTCTATTTTATCAGATTATAAAGAAAATTTACAAACCAAATCTCATATTAGTAGTTTCCTTACCCGATTTCATGTTCTGGACGCATTAAAAGCGTCTGATATCAAGAAGATCAAGGGTTATCCCATGGCTCTTTTATTACAATTTATTGTCGGTCTGACCTTTACCCGTAAGAACCTTTTTCGTCGTTTTGATCAACTTAAGCAGG
>JBAYYO010000209.1:0-4402 GCA_041672985.1 Syntrophomonas sp.
TTGGTAAAACTACCACTGTAGCAAACATTAGCACCGGATTGGCCAGACTGGGTTATAGTGTAGTGGTCATGGATCTGGATATTGGCTTGAAGAAGCTGGATTTGATTCTGGGACTAGAGAACAGGGTCATATATGATATTATTCAGGTCGTGGAAGGTGAATGCACTTTGAAGCAGGCTCTGGTGAAGGACAAGCGATTTCCCGAGCTCTACATGCTTCCCGCCGCCCAGACCAGGAATAAAGATGATATAACGGTAGAACAGGTGGTAGCAGTGTGCAACGACCTGCGACCTGACTTCGACTTTATTTTTATTGACTGCCCGGCCGGAATTGAGCAGGGCTTTCGCAATTCAATTGCGGCGGCAGATAAGGCGATCGTAGTAACCAACCCCGAAGTATCAGCGGTAAGAGATGCCGACCGTATTATCGGTATGCTTGAATCTGCGGATTTCCATGATATAAAGTTATTGGTCAACCGTATCCGTCCCGATATGGTTCGTCATGGTGATATGCTGAGCATCGAAGATCTGGTTGAACATTTGTGCATCAAGCTGGTGGGTGTGGTACCCGAGGACAGTGGAGTGGTGATTTCAACCAACCGGGGTGAACCGATCATTCTTAATGACCGTTCTTCAGCGGCTCAGGCTTTCAACAATATCGTTCAGCGCCTCGTAGGTAATGAAGTGGAATTCATGACCTTGCAGGAGGATACTTTCTGGAGCAAACTCAAACGCAACCTGGGTTTCAGGCAATAAGGGGGAGGCAGCAAATATGTTAGATTTTTTAAAACGGATATTTTCTGATGATAAAACTTCCAGCCGTTCTCGAGCAAACGATCGGCTGCGAGTGGTATTAACCCATGACCGCATCGGTTCTTCAGCCCAGCTGATGGAAACATTGCAGGAAGAAATCATCGCCCTGATTGCCAAACATATTGAAATAGAGGGCACCCCCGAAGTGCACTTCATCACCGAAGGAAGGCATACGGCTTTGGATATTAGTATTCCCTTAAAAGGAAGGTAGATTGATTTGGCTAAGATTGACATAAAAGGCGTTAACAAAAGCCTTGTTTTCGTATTTTCCACCGGAAGCGGCGAGGAATATGAGGCTATATTGAAAAATAGATTTGAGATTAACCCCCAGCTTTTTTCGGGTTCGCCTGTACTCTTTCAGGGTGAGGGTCTCAAGTCCCTTACTCAAGGTGAGGTGGCCTCTTTGCAGCGGCTTTGCCTCGATAATGGCATGATTCTAAATAATGTCCATACCCCCACCCGGCGGACGAAATCTGCCGGGGAAGACTTATTTATTTATCGTACCCTGCGTAGCGGGCAAAAGGTGCACAGTGAAGGCTCCATGATTATCTGGGGGGATGTCCACGAAAGCTCTGAAATCACAGCCGTCCGGGATATTATCGTTCTGGGCCGGTTGGAAGGAATAGCCCACGCTGGTTGTTACGGAGACACGAGCAGCACAATTTTTGCCCTTAATTTGGCTCCCAAGCAGATACGAATCGGTGATAAAATATCCCGCGCCCCCGGCGGCTATGTGAAACATTCGGTGCCCGAAGTCGCTTATGTCGAGGATAATAATATTTGCATTAAGGATTATGGCTCCAGTTAATTTCTGCCATCATTTGCGCAGGAAAGATACGATAAATATAATTAGAGCCAGCAATGATACGGCAAAACCTACGATGCCAACGTCCGCATGGCTGACAATTACTTCAGTCTCGCTGGATTGAATAATAAGGGCTGAACTTACCAGGCCCCCGGCAATGATGAGACTGGCGCTTAATTGATTGACTATTTTACTCATATTTTTTTTAGCAGCCGGGCTGAAGCTGATTTGAATATTCATATTCAGCTTACCCTGATCAGTGTTCTTAAGGAACCGGTTCAAAACGGCCGGCAGATTTGTCAAAGGGCGTACATCGGTAAAATATTTGCGACGCAAATCATTTTGGATATTGCCAGGTTTCATCCTCTCTCTGATCACCTGCCGAGCCATGGGGGCAGCAATTTCAATAAAATTAAAACTAGGGTCCAGTTTCCTGCCCACACCCTCTACAGTAATCAATGCTTTCATCAAAGACGTCAAATAGGGTGGAATCTTTAATTGATGCCGGTAAGCAATATCCAGGAAATCTTTTCGAATCCGGTTCATGTCCAGATTACCAATCCGTGACACCGAAATCGTTTCCACCATTTCTGAAAGATCTTCATGGAAGAGCTCTGTATCTACAGCTCCGGTTACTATTCCCATCTCCTCCAGGACGGCTACGGCTCTATCCAGCTCGTTACGGCTAAAACTCAGCATCAATTCGCCCAGGTTGTTTAATCTCCTCGTACTCAGCGCACTTACCTGACCAAAATCTATAAAAGCTATATGGTCTTCGTCCACCACCAAAATATTACCCGGGTGCGGGTCAGCCTGGAAGAAGCCGTGCAGTAAAATCTGGGTAAGAAATGCAGAAGTGCCCAGACGGGAGGTTTTGCCCCGATCCCAACCCCGGGCGGTAATCTCGTCCAAATCGCTTAATTTAACCCCTTCGATATAATCCTCCGTAAGTATCCTACGGGTGGTATATTCCCAATAGACTTTAGGGATTAAAACGCTGTCATCGCCAGCAAAGTTTTCACACATCCGGTCCGTATTTCGAGCCTCCCGGTCATAATCAAGTTCCCTTAAAAGCAAGCGGGAATAATCCTCCAGCATACCCTTTAATCCCAGCTGCCGTGCTGCCTCGGATCTTCTCTCAGATAAAGTTGCTAATTCAATCAGAATTTCCAGGTCATTTTCTACTATACGCTCAATATTAGGTCGCTGCACCTTTACAATGACGCGTTCTCCGCTCTTTAACCTGCCCATGTGAACCTGGCCGATGGAAGCCGCCGCCAGGGGTTGGGGATTGAATTCCGCAAATATCTCATTCGGGTGACCAATCTCTGCGGTAAGTTGCTCAACCACTTCCGAGTAAGAAAAAGGTGCAACCTTGTCCTGTAATTTCTCCAGTTCTTCAATGTAGGCAGGTGAAAATACATCGGGGCGGGTGCTGAATATCTGGCCCAGCTTAATAAAGGTCGGCCCCAGTTCAGTCAAAGCCTGGCAAAATCGACTCGCCCGGATGTGAGCAGAGGCAGGACGGCTTTCCTTTAACTCCTGAAGTTTGCGTTTAGAAAGAAATGAATCCAGCCCTAAAATATTTATGATGGTCCCCATCCCATGCTTCAACAATACCCGGGCTATCTTCCGATAACGCGTAAAATGCCTTAAGTGCTGGCTATAACTCAATACAGGCACCTCCCTTGATGCAGTTGTTTTCGCCATTTATTGTTGAAGTCCTGCTTGCAGCTTAAGGACTGTTTCATCCTTTTTCCGTAAACGAGGATGCTTCTAAAAATAAGACTCGGAAGTTTGGTTGATATATGTATATCGTAACAATGGCAAGGGGATGGTTGTTACAATATCAACAACACCATCCCCTTTTGTCCCTGCTATAGCAGCGAATTCACCCTCCCTATAACACTATCTGCTTTATTTTTTTAAAGCCTGTTTTAGCTCCCTGGTAAGTTCAGGCAGTACAGCATACAGATCTCCAACTATTCCACAATCCGCCATGCTAAATATTTCCGCATTCTCATCACGATTAATCGCACTAATGAAACGGGCATCTCGAATGCCAGTGACATGCTGGATCTGCCCGGAAATTCCGATACCGATGTAAATGTCCGGCTTTACCTTTTGACCCGATAACCCTATATATGTCTCCTCGGGCAGCCAATGGAATTCCTCGGCAATGGGCCGGGTGCAAGCCAATTCCCCGCCTATAACCTCTGCCAGGCCGCGAGCCAGTGCCATGTCTTCCTCTTTTTCAATACCCCGCCCTACACATACCAGCACCTTAGCTTCATTTATATCCCCGGATTGCCTTACTTTCGGCTTCCGTTCTAAAACTTTCACCAAACTGGGTGGTGGCGGAGCCAGCTCTTTTACCTGTCCTTTTCTGCCCGCAACCGGGGCCGCGGCTGCAAAGGTTCGGGGAGCTATGGTGGCCATCTGCGGACGCGTCAGGCAGGTAACCGTTTGCACCGCTGCTCCTCCAAACACCAGGCGTTCCATCTCCAGCTTTTCCCCGGTCGGCTCTAATTGCAGCGCTGTACACCCGCTGCATAATCCTGTATTCAAGCGAGCAGCTATCCGAGCCGCCATTTCTTTCCCGCGCAGCGTAGCCGCTATCAGAAATATATCGGGATCCCCCTGGCGCGCCTCCTCGACTATTATGGGAATATAGGCCTCCTGAGGTTGATTCTCCGCCAAGGGAGGCAAAATCAGAACTTCGTCAGCTCCACAGGAAATATACTCCTGGGCTAATTGGGGGTCACCCTCAAGGAAAGCCGCCACC
>JBAYYO010000210.1:0-4391 GCA_041672985.1 Syntrophomonas sp.
CCACCTTTGCGGGCACCAGTAAAAGCCCCTTCCTCATAGCCAAACAATTCGCTGGAAATCAGGTCTCTGGGAATTGCACCACAATTTATGGTGATAAACGTCTCGCCCTTTCTATCACCAGCGTTATGAATCGCCTGGGCAAATAACTCCTTGCCAACTCCACTTTCACCTAGCAGTAAAACGCTGGAGCTAGTTTCAGCGGCCATTTTAGCCTGTTCAATGACTAATTGAAAGGCGCTGCTTTTTCCTATCAGACTATCAAAAGTTATAGATGCCCTGGGTCTCATAATTTTTTTTACGACATTATGCAGCTCATTTAACACAATTGCTGTACCAGGTAGTTTGTTTGTATCCCCAAAATACAAAGGAGTGCAGTTTATTAAAAACTTCTTTTTTTCATTTTGGGTTTTGATTAACACTGTTTCACCGAAAATTCGTCTGCCAGCACTTACGATATTCTGTAAATAATTATTGTCCGGTAATACGTTGGCCAAATTGTGGCCTATACAATTGTTGCGATCAATTCCCAGCTGGCCGCAAACGGGTTTATTTACATGAATTATTTGATTATTGCTATCCAATGCTATAATTCCTTCAGAAATCGATTCCATAACGGTTTCTTTTAAGGCACTGGCAAGTTCTATCTCAGTATAGGCTTTGTGCAATTCAAATTTACGTTCGAGGGCTCGGGCAACAGAAACGACCATGCCAAGGGTATGAAAATTTACATACTTATATGGACCAGTTAAATCCAGTACACCAATCAGCTCGCCCTGCGGGTTGTGAATAGGAGCTGCGGAGCAGGTAGACAGAGCGGCACATTTGCAGTAGTGCTCATAGCCATAAACTTGAACGGGTTTATCAACTGCCAGTACTAATCCTACTGCGTTTGTCCCCATTACTTGTTCTGACCAGTTGGATCCTTCGACAAAATTACTATAATTGGCAAAAGCACGTTCTTCTTCATCACCAATCATGGTAAGAATAACGCCGTTCTTATCACTCAAACACATACAAAAATTGGTATTCTTGGTAAAATCGCAGATATCCTGCATTGAGGGAACAGCTAAATCCATTAACTGTTTATTTTGGTCAAGAAGTTGCGTAAATTCTTGGGGGCTCAGAAGATCGGTATTGGTAGATTTAAATGGGTCTACTCCGTATTGCCTGCTTCTTTCCCAGGATTCACAAATATATTTATTAATAAATATATTTGGATCATTCTCTCCCCGATTTAGTTTTTCCCAACGACGGATCATTTCGAATCGATTTCGAATAGTATTCATGTTAACCCCCCCGTTCTAGCAGAGCAAACAGTAAATTAATATCTATATTATACACTAAATGTGCCGCATATTGTATGATATTGTCGAATATAGCCTTTAAAGCACTGAAACATCATAAGTCAGTGCTTTAAAAGCATCAAAGGTATTAGGATGGAAGTTAACCATTCGTATAGATCTCTACCACTCCGGAGGGAGATCCCTTAACTGTTTAAGATAATAGACCGGTCCATCGAGACATATAAACTCGCTGCCGATGTTGCAGCGGCCGCATTTGCCGATGCCGCACTTCATGCGCATCTCCAGGGTGGTTATGACCTGGTCATCATTGTAGCCCATCTTCTCCAGGGATTGCAGAACGAACTTAATCATTATGGGCGGCCCGCAAACCACGGCGACGGTACCGTTGGGACTGGGGTTCACTTCTTCCAGATAGGAGGGGACAAAGGCTACATGGCCGTCCCAACCTTCTTCCGGATTGTCAATCGTGGTGAATACTTCAGTATTGGGTTGTTGCGGCCACAGCTCAAAAAGTTCTTCTTTAAAGCACAGGTCGGCTTTACTGCGAGAACCGTAGAGTATGGTGATCTTGCCATAGTCTTCCCGGTGCTTGAAACAGTATTTGATAAAGGAACGCAAGGGGGCCAGACCAATGCCGCCGGCTATGAAAAGCATATCTTTACCTTTACAGGCTTCAACCGGGAAGCCATTGCCATAGGGGCCTCTGACTCCTATCTTTTGTCCCACTTCTATCTGATGGAGTTCATCGGTTAAGAGTCCTACTCTTTTAATTGCAAACTCCAGGTATTCCTGTTCTTCCTGCCAGGTGCAGGAGATCATGGCTTCCCCGATGGGTAGATGGGAAACCATTCCGCACTGTCCGGGGGCTACCTGAAAAGGAACTCCATTCCCGTCTACATTTCTTACCAAGAAGCTTTTTACATCCGGGGTACGATCAATAATATCGATTACTTCTACAACAGTTGGTACCAGGGGTTGTTCATTGCAGGTGCATTTATGATCCTGATCAGCCATTAATCTCTGCCTCCTTTACTGCATCAATGATTCTCACGATGTTAATATCTGTCGGGCAGACGATCATGCATCTTCCGCAACCGGTACATAACGGGGTCCCATATCTTTCTTTAAAGAACTGCAGTTTATGCAGGAAGCGCTGCCTAAAGCGCTCTTTGCTGGCCCCGCGAGGGTTGCCGCCGCCTGCTTCCCGGGAATACTCTTCAAACATACAGGAATCCCAGGCCCGGAAACGATAGCCTTCATCTCCCCACATTTTGACCTGGATGTCAAAACAGTAGCAGGAGGGGCAGACATAGGTGCACATCCCGCAGTTGACACATGGTTCTGATAGTTTGTCCCATAAGGGGTGTTCAAACATATCTTTGAGCTTCTCGGCTACGCCGCTATAATCTACCTTCTGGGTGAAGGGTTTGGCTGCGGGCAGTTTAACTTCTTTTTCTTCTAATAGATCGGCGATCACGGCTGTAACCGCTTCTCCTTTTTCACTCTTTACTTCCCAGACATAATTATCTCCTGCATCGCGTAGGATGACATCGGCTCCGGCCGGGTCCAAAGAATTGACTTCCATGGCGTTGCAAAAGCAGTTAGGCCCGGGTTCATAACAGGCATTGGCGATAATGGTATTGCCACTTCTACGGGCTTTGTAGAAGCTGTCTGCATAGCCTCTGGTTAGAAATACTTCATCCATGGCGAGAATGCCTTTGACGTCACACCCTCGGGCTCCAAAAATAATGGTGGGATGGGCGTCTTCATAGGTTTTATCTATATTGACTTCCATGCCTCCGTTTTTAATGCTGTACATTTTCTCAGTCTGAGGGAGTACAACAGTTTTGGGGGACTGATAAACGTTCAGGGCGTCCAGCATGAGTTCATCTTGGCCATCTTCAAAGCTTTTCCAGGTAAAGTATCCGCTCTGTGTCCCTTTTTGCATGGGCACAAAGACTTCGTTTTGGTCGCTTAGTTTATTCAAGGCTGCTTGCAGCCTGGCTTTGCTTAATACCTTCACATTTCTCACCCCCTATAAAAAGTTGTCCGGGTCGTTTTCACGGTACACGCTCAGGGCCGGTTTGGCACCTTCCACATATTGCATACCGGCCTCGGGCCCGCCAAATAATTCACCGACGTCTTTGATTAGTTTCTGATTTAAGAGCATTAAGGGAATACCTACCGGGCATACGCGTTCACATTCGCCGCATTCGATGCAGCGTCCGGCCATATGGGCATGCTTGACCAGGTGATACATCATATTATCGGTAGTGCTGGTTTCTCGTCCTACCCACTGGGGTTTCATCTCATCGAAGATACAGGTCCGGCAGTCACAGGCCACACATACCTGACGGCAGGCATAGCAGCGAATGCAGGTTGACAGGGTGTCTTCCCAGAATTTGTAGCGCTCATCGGCTGACATCTGTTCAAGTTCTTTGACTTTTTGAAAGCGGTCGCCCTGCTGCCTGGGGCTCTGTTCGGGTCCGACCAGTTCATCATAAATTACGGGATTGGGCTGGATGCAGTCCAGACATTTTTTGGCCAGGCCGTCTTCGGCTTTGGTTTTACTAAACCCGCCGTGGTTTCTGGCTGCTGTCAGGGGATCTTTCATCCCCGGGCAGGGGATACCAACTATATAGAGACGCTCTCTCTTGATCTGCAGGTCTTCTAATAGTCTTACAATCCCCCGGGAATCACAGCCTTTGACGGCTATGCCGATTCTTTCCTGGCCATCTCTTAATTTCAACAGAGAATTGGATACGTTATAAATGCTGTATTCGTTAAATACGATATTCTTCACATCTTCAATGCTTCTAGCTACATAGGAATTGGTTTGAAACTCGTATTCGCCCTGCTGTTCCCAGGCCAGGAAAACATCAATTTTACCTTCTTCAAAAAGCTTGGTCGCAGTTGCTTGTATTTTTTTTGTTATTTCTTTCATCGCGCATCCCTCAGCTTTCGGTTGGGTCCGAGTTTTTTGACATCGGATACTAGTTTGGCCATGGTTTCTTGGAATTTTATCCCTTCGGCACCTGATATCCAGGAGGTCTGGTATCTCTCTGGCTCCAGACCGATGTATTGCAT
>JBAYYO010000211.1:0-4359 GCA_041672985.1 Syntrophomonas sp.
GACGATAAGTTGCTGATCACCCCGGTCAAAACGGTGGTCTTGCCCGAATTATGTCGTCCTATAAAACTAATCAATGGAGCCAGTTCCAACACCTCCCCAACTAGATTTAAATAACAGGCAAAAAAAGGCCAGAGTCCAGCCAATAACGCGGCCTATAAAAAAACTAAAGATTCGCGGTTCCTCTGAAAACCACAATTTGATGCCGACCAGGCCTAAAACATTTGCTCCTCAACTATGATGTGCTTCCTCAGCATTATCCGCGACCCTATCGTCAGGGTGCCCAGGGCAATTAGGGTAATTAATATGGCAGTATAGTAGCCCCGATTTAAACCCGAATCCAGCATCAACCCTCCCAAAGCTGGCCCAATAGCCCGCCCCAGACTATCATAACCCTGCAGTATTCCCATAGCAGAACCTTGGGCATTCAGAGTTCGTTTTGATACCGCTGCTGAAATTGCGGGGCGGGTTAGACCGACCCCGGCCGAAAATATCGCCATGAATGCAATGGAGCTAGGGATATTGAAGGTGAATATGAATAGAACGAAACTCAAACCAAGCAGCGTAATGCCAATAGATGCAGTTTTCTCCTCGCCCAGGCGGTTTATCAACCTGCCCACCAGTAAACCTTGCACCAGAGCTGAGGCGATTCCTGCGGCAGCAAAAGACCAGCCAATATCCTGGGCGGTAAAAGATAATTTAGCCTCCGTAAAGAGGGCAAAGGTTCCGTGGTGAATGGACTCCCCGATACTGGCCAGTAAAATCGTAAGAAATAGCACTATCAGGGGACTGCGCAAACCTTCCAGGAGCGAAGCCCGTTGGATTTTCTGTTTTTCCTGCACCCGCTTCTCGGAAGCCAATGACTCAGGCAAAAAAATCCAAACAGAGACTGCATTAACTAAGGCTAATGAACCGGCAAACAAGAAGGGAAAGGCCAGGGATATTCCCGATAAGATTCCTCCGATAGCCGGACCGAAAATCATCCCCATACCCATAGCGGCACCAACCATTCCCATGGCGCTGCCGCGTTTTTGCAGACTGGTGGAATCACCTACGTAAGCCATGGCAGTTGGCATGGTAGCACAGGAGAGTATCCCCCCGGCTATACGTATCAAGTACAGCATCCATAGTTGGGTAGCAAAACCGAAAAGGATAAAGGTAATTGAAAAGCCCAGAATACCGGCCAACAGCACGGGTTTACGACCAACACGATCTGAATAGGCGCCCCATATAGGAGCAAATATAAACTGACATACAGCGTAAACTGTGATTAACATGCCTAACTGAAAGGCACTAGCTCCCATGGATTCAGCGTAATACGGCAAAACGGGCATAATGATACTGAAGCCCATCCCCACCAGGAAAATGGATCCAAATAAAATTGCCATGCGTTTACGGTCATTAGTTGGTTTCATTATAATCGTCCCTGTTTCAAATTCTTTTATTGTTTGTCTGGCAAGCTCTCCATCTGTTTCTGTGAATGGCTGGAGCTGTCACCCGCCGCTTCCTTCAAAGCTGCGAATACTCCCCCTAGACCAGCCAGATCACTCGGAATAATGAGCTTGGTGGCCTGACCGTCGCCCAGTTTTTTAATAGCTTCCAGTGATTTCAAAGCCAGGACTTTATCGTCAATCCCGGCCTCTTTTAACATGACCAGACTGTCCGCAAAGGCTCTTTGAACGCTTAAGATAGCCTGGGCTTCTCCTTCTGCCTCCAGAATATTAGCCTGCCGGGTACCTTCGGCAGTTCTAATATTGGCCTCCTTGACGCCCTCGGCATTAAGGATATTGGACTGTTTCATTCCTTCTGCCTCAAGAATAGCCGCGGTCTTCTGACCTTCAGCTAATAAAATAGCTTGACGTTTTTCTCTCTCAGCCCGCATTTGTTTCTCCATAGCGTTTTGGATATCTTGAGGAGGGATAATGTTTTTCAATTCCACCCGGTTCACCTTAATACCCCATTTATCGGTGGCTTCATCCAGAATGGCCCTAAGTTTGGTATTAACAAGATCACGTGAAGTAAGCGTCTGGTCGAGTTCCAAATCGCCCACAATATTTCTCAAAGTAGTGGCGGCCAGGTTATCAATTGCGAATATAGGGTTTTGTATTTCATAAATATATCGGAAAGGAGTGGTCACCTGATAATATATGACTGTATCGATCATCATAGTTACATTATCCTTGGTGATAACCGGCTGGGGTGCAAAACTAACCACTTGTTCTCTCAAATCAACAATTGCGCGAAAGGTATCCACAAAAGGTATGATTACATTGATACCTTGCTCAGCTGTTTTATGGTACTTTCCCAGTCTTTCAACAATGCCCACCGATGCTTGCCTAATGATCTTGATTGAGGAAAAGGCAATTAAAATAACAAATAACACAATTACAACATTCACAAAAATAGTTAACAGACTGTCCATTCATATCATCCTTTCTTTATGACCCTCAGCAAATAGAAATCACTGCGGGTTAATAACCGCTTTATCAACGACCAGTTTTACTCCATCAACACCGGTGACCACGATACGGATGTTTTCATCTATGTCCTCCTGAGATACTGCTGTCCAGATTTCTCCATTAACCTTTACTTGCCCATAGTGTATGGGAGAGATACTGGTCAGGGACATGCCTTGCTGTCCGATCAGGGCATTAACGTTGCTAACTGTATCGTTTGACTTGACTAGTTTCATTACCAGAGGGCGGGTAAATACGATCAGAAGCAGGGTTATAAAGGAAAAAACGAGCAACTGCGCGGGTAGGTTTAACAACCAGTTCAGACTAACTCCCGCAGCGACTAGCAAAGCAGCAATAGCTAGCCATAGAAACCAGAAACCAGCGGTAAAAATTTCAATAGCTCCACATACTACAGCTATTAGAATCCATTGTAGGGCAGACATTAGCATTACCTCCTTACTATACAGGATATACATTAATAGTGATATGATACAGGAAGTGTTTAGTTGCCAAAACGCAGTTTATTTGTATTACTTAAATTATTATATACTATTTTAGTCTTAAATGGGGGATAAGGGAAAAGGCATCTATTCCAGTTCGGGAACCATCGCTACAACCATACCAGAGAAAGGATAACGGTTATGAACGATTCAGCTGAAAAACATCCCGTTCCTCCTCGGAATCGATCACAGCTAAGAATAGGTCTGGGGCGGCTGTATTTCACTTGGCACAGATATTTCGATTGGATCTTTTCGGGGAAACAATATGCAAAGCAAATCAAAACTGACGACCTGTTGCCCTATACGGTTATGTCTCATCAAACACCCCTTTTAAGACAGCTGCGCAATGTGGATATGCAGCTGCAGTATAATAAGATTACTAATCTGCAGCTAGCCTGTTCCTGCATGAACGGACTGATTTTGCAGCCCGGGGAGACCTTTTCGTTCTGGAAACTTGTAGGCAAGCCCACCCGCAAAAAAGGTTATCTTGATGGCATGGTTTTATGTAATGGGGGCTTTTACGCGGGGACGGGCGGGGGGCTGTGCCAACTGTCCAATCTGATTTACTGGATGTCTGTGCATACCCCACTTACGGTAACAGAGCGCTGGCGGCACAATTATGATGTGTTCCCCGATAGCAACCGCACTCAGCCATTTGGCAGTGGTGCTACTGTTTCGTATAACTATATTGACCTGCAGATTAGAAATGATACCCGGTCTACATATCAGCTGATGGTTAGGTTGGATGAACAGTTTCTCTACGGTGAATGGCTTAGCAGTCAGCCTTTGGCCGAGCGCTATAAAGTATACGAACGGGAACATATTATAAAGGCCGAGTGGTGGGGCGGTCACACTCGACAAAACGTTTTATTTAGAAAAGTCTTCGACCTAAATGGCCAAGAAACCGGGAATGAATTCGTTTGCGCCAATCAGGCGATTATGATGTATGAACCAATGCTAGAATAGTCCGCACATCCTTCTGCTTCCCTGATTATCGGGTGATTAATTTTTATCCAGTTTTCTAGAGATTTCATCCAGTTTATCAGCGATATTAGACAACATTATCAGGACAAACCCTAACATGGCAAATGTAACTAGTTCTTGAGTGAAGAAGGCTAGAATTCCTAATAATATCAGAACCAGTGTATTCCAAGCAGTGCTGTTAAAGAATTTTATCATATAATTCCCTCCTTTCAGATTCGTAATGGATAGCAAACAGCGCTGATTGGGTGTAGAAATCCTATTACTGCAACAAATCGGCCCGTATCCCATCCTGGAAATTAGATAGGGGTATTTTAAATTCGGGAATACCGGCAGCATAGGGGGCGATTTCATACTGGGAGAAATACACTACTAGAACCCCGTTTTGAATATAATAGCTTTGATTTTCGGCAATGCCATTAAAC
>JBAYYO010000212.1:0-4352 GCA_041672985.1 Syntrophomonas sp.
GCAATGGGGTTTGTAGTCTGTCCAGGATTACACTCCAAGGTAGCGAATCCTGTGAGCTACCCGTCCTACAAGTCGGTAGGATGCTGGACTATATGAAATTATATAGTTTGGAAAACCAGGAAAGACTTATGCAGGATAATTATTTGACTATTGCTTTGTCCAAGGGAACCTTGTTACATCCGACGGTAGAGCTGTTGGAAGCGGCTGGACTGCCTAGCGAGGGAATTGTATCTGAAAGCCGTAATATGGTATTTAATTTTCCCGGTGACCCCCATATTAAGTATATAATCTGTCGGCCCACTGATGTGCCCGCCTATGTGGAGCATGGGGCGGCTGATCTCGGTGTTGTGGGCAAGGATGTAATTGTCGAGCAGGGAAAAGATGTATTTGAAATGGTTGATCTTGATTATGGTTATTGCCGCTTCGTAGTGGCAGTACCGGCAGAAATGCAGCCTGTTTCCCTTAAGGATTTGAATTATAAGCGGGTGGCTACCAAATTTCCCCGGGTAGCAGAGAATTTCTTTCGCCAGCAGGGTTTACAGGCGGAGATAATTGAGCTGCATGGCAACATTGAGCTGGCTCCTTTGATGGGATTATCGGATATAATAGTTGATATAGTTTCGTCGGGACGTACTTTACGGGAAAATAACCTGGTTGAACTGGTCAGCATCATGGATTCAACCACCCGGCTGATCGGCAACCGGGTAAGTTTCCGCACCAAATATGATATTATCCAACCGTTGTTAGAAAAAATACAAGGATTGGTGAAGGGGAATTAGTTATGAAAATAAGGAGATTTGATACGGCAGGGGGAAACCTGGAGGAGTTCCTGACGGCCGGGCAGTTGGATATGGGACAATACGAAGCCGGTGTGGCTGCGATTGCTAATGAGGTTAAAAAACAAGGTAATCAGGGTATTTTTGCCTGTACCGAGAGGTATGACGGGGCCCAAATTGATGAAAATAATTTCCTGGTAAGCGAACAGGAGATCGAAGAAGCTTGGGAGCAAGTTGATGATCATTATGTTTTTGCTCTCCGCAAGGCTATCGACAATATTACGCTGTTCCACCAGAAGCAGTTAAAGAACTCCTGGATGGAACCGGATGATAAAGGTAATATTTTGGGACAGCTCTATCGACCTCTGCGCCGGGTAGGCATATATGTGCCTGGTGGAACCGCAGCTTACCCTTCATCTGTGTTAATGAATGCTATCCCTGCTATGGTAGCAGGTGTTGAGGAAATAGTGATGGTAAGTCCACCCAACCGGATGGGTAAAATGAATCCCTATACGCTGGTGGCTGCCTCTGAATTGGGGCTTCGCGAGATATATAAAATGGGTGGAGCCCAAGCAGTTTTCGGCCTGGCCTGGGGGACGCAGACGATTGAGAAGGTTGAGCTTATTAGCGGACCAGGTAATATTTATGTTACTGTAGCCAAGAAAATGGTTTATGGTGATGTGAATATAGACATGCTGGCGGGGCCAAGTGAGATACTGATTATTGCTGACCATAGAGCTAACCCTGTTTATGTGGCCGCGGATATGATGTCCCAGGCTGAACATGATGTGCTGGCGCGCAGCATTTTGGTAACTGATGACGCCGATCTTCTAGACGCAGTAGAGAAGGAAATCGACCGGCAGGTAAAAAACCTTTCCCGCCGGGATATCATCGAGAAATCACTGCAAGAGCATGGCGCCTTAATATTGGTGTCTGATCTTAAAGAAGCTTGTGCAGTTTCGAATCAAGTGGCACCTGAGCACCTGGAATTAATGGTTGACAAACCTTTTGAGATATTGAGCCAAATCCGGAATGCGGGAGCAATCTTCCTGGGTCATAATACTCCCGAACCGGTGGGCGACTATATTGCCGGTCCCAATCACATTCTGCCTACTGGCGGAACAGCCAAGTTCTATTCCCCGGTGACTATTGATACATTTATGAAGACCTCCAGCATCATCTATTATTCCCGGACGGGCATGGAGGAGGATGCCGATGATATTATCAAACTGGCCGAGGTGGAAGGCCTGACTGCGCATGCCAATTGTTTGACGGTCAGAAAGGAGAGTTAGCATGGGAGATGAAAAAAGAATAGGTGAGATCAAACGGAAAACACGAGAGACCGAAGTTTTCGTGGAACTGGATCTGGATGGCAATGGTCTGCATCAGATTGATACGGAGATTACCTTCCTCAGCCATATGCTTACCTTGTTTTCAGTGCACAGTTTATGCAATCTCAAGCTGGCCGCCCGAGGGGATATGGAGGTAGACGACCATCATTCAGTGGAGGACATAGGCATATGCCTGGGTGAGTCCATCAAAATGGCTCTGGGGGAGAAAAAGGGCGTCAATCGTTATGGGGAAGCTACGGTGCCCATGGATGAAGCCCTGGCCAGGGTGGTCATTGATTTGTCGAACCGACCCTGCCTGATGTATGAAGTCGATGTGCCAGCGGAAAAATTAGGGGTCTTGAGCACCGAAAATATCAAAGAATTTTTTCAAGCTCTGGTTAATCATGCCGGCATAACTCTGCATATTGATTTATTAAGAGGGGAAAATTCCCACCATATTATTGAAGCCGTTTTCAAAGCATTTGCGCGCGCTTTTAGAGATGCCATTTCCATCGAACCCAAAATCGAAGGGGTATGGTCTTCAAAGGGAAAGCTGTAGGGGGCACAGAATTTTGATAGCAATCATTGATTATGGCATGGGCAATCTGGCCAGTGTCAGAAATGCCTTTTTGAAGCTGGGCTATGATGTTTTGACAACCTCCCATCCCGAGGAGATACTCCGGGCAGAGAAGGTAGTGTTACCTGGGGTGGGAGCATTTGCGGATGCCATTTTAAATATCCGCCAACGAGGCATCGATAAGACGATTTGTGAACTGGTGGAGCGGGAAACACCACTCTTGGGAATTTGTCTGGGACTGCAGCTGCTGTTTACCGAGAGTGATGAAAACGGCCTTCATAAAGGCTTGGGGATCATACCGGGGCGGGTGGAAAGGTTTAAGCTCCCATCTCATTACAAAGTGCCCCAGATAGGTTGGAATAGTATTGCGGTAAACCCTGCCAGCCAGTTATTGGAGGGCATATCTTCGGGCAGTTATTTTTATTTCGTGCATTCGTATTATGTGGTTCCTGAAGATGAGGCAGTAGTGGCTGCCAGGACTGAATATGGGATAGACTTCGTTTCGGCTATAGAAAAGGGGCGAATTTTTGCTGCTCAATTTCATCCCGAGAAATCAAGCCAAATGGGACTTAAAATATTAAAGAACTTTGGAGGGATACGAGCATGATAATTTTTCCGGCCATTGATTTACATGAGGGACAGTGTGTGCGCCTGGTGCAGGGAAAAAAGGAAAACAAGACCGTCTACTCGGATACCCCAGGACAAGTAGCCCTATCCTTTCAACAGCAGGGTGCTCAGTATCTGCATGTTGTCGACCTGGATGGTGCCTTTGAGGGTGGTCCCCGCAACCTTAAAGCGATAACCGAGATTGCCCTGTCTATAAAGATACCCTTTCAGGTAGGAGGCGGATTGCGGACCCGGGGGGATGTGGAGCGGCTTCTGGCCGTGGGTGCCAGCCGCGTGATAATCGGCACCCGGGCGGTACAAAACCCGGTTTTTATGGAGGATTTGCTTAAACATTTTGGACCGGACAAAATTATTCTAGGAATTGATGCGCGCGATGGCCTGGTGGCAATTGAGGGATGGGTGGAAAAGTCCAGCCTGATGGCTTTAGAGTTTGGGAAGATCATGCGTAAGATGGGAGTAAAAACCGCGGTCTATACAGATGTTTCCCGGGACGGGCTTTTACAGGGCCCTAACCTGCCAGCGATTGAAAAGATGGCTCGCACCAGCAAGCTGAAAATCATTGCTTCAGGTGGGGTATCTACGGTGGAGAATATAAAAGCTCTGAAGAGCATGGAAAGTCTGGGGGTAAGCGGAGCTATCATAGGCAAGGCCCTTTATGAAAGTAAAATAAGCCTGCCCGAAGCACTCACTGCCGCCCAATAATGTAACAAGGGGATGGTCCTTTTGTTACATTGCTAAACCGGGGATATAACAACAGGACCGTCCGAGACCACTGAAAAAGTACTCTTTTGCGTGTCATTCTGAGCGATAGCGAAGAATCTCGTTAGCTAAAGGCCCAATATTACGGACTTACCAAAGAGATCCTTCGTCGCCTGCAGCTCCTCAGGATGACATTTATGATACTTTTTCAGTGGTCTCGGACCGTCCCCTTGTTACAGTTAAATTAGAAGGAGGCCGATGATGCTGGCTAAAAGAATAATACCCTGTCTGGATGTGCACGCCGGGCGGGTGGTAAAAGGCGTAAACTTTTTAAACCTGAGG
>JBAYYO010000213.1:0-4342 GCA_041672985.1 Syntrophomonas sp.
GAACCAAACCAGGTTACTGTTCGTCAATGGCTTGAGAATTGGATGGAAGTATACCAAGCAAACACCATAACCCCTAACTTCTATGTCAGGCGCCTGGACTTAATTAAGCTGCATATCAACCCCACCCTTGGGGACAAGCAATTAATGAAGTTAAGACCGGCAGACATTAAGGCCCTGTATAATCGGTTGGAGAAAAACGGCAAAGTGGATGGTTCCGGCGGGTTATCAAGCCAATCTATTCGGCACATCCACAACATTCTCAACCCCACCATGAAACAAGCCGTTAAAGAAGGTTTGATTGCTAAGAACATGGTCGCAGACGTGAGACCGCCGAAACTTGTCAGAACAAAAGAAGCCCGTCCTCTTGATAAGGAAGAAGCCAGCCGGTACCTGAAGCAAATTGCAAACCACCGTTTATATGCAGCTTTCCTATTGGAACTGACCACAGGGTTAAGACGTGGTGAATTGTTGGGGGTGCAGTGGGGCGATCTGAATCCCGATACCGGCGCACTCAAGATTAGACGACAAGTTAGCAGGGTAAAACTTCCCGGTAACCCGTCTACCTTGGAATACGCGCCATTGAAAACACCTTCGTCATACAGGACAATTATGCTTCCCGCAATAACTTTGAAAGCATTGGAAAGCCATCGAAAACAGCAGAATGAAGAAAAGATGCGGTGGCGGACAATCTACCCGGATGAAGATCTAATCTTCTGTACGCCGTTGGGGGGCAAACTGGATACTCGCCGCTTATACCATGTCCACATCAAGGCCCTGGAAGATGCTAAAATCCCCCATACCGCATTCCATAATCTCAGACATACCGTGGCCACTGTGTTGTTACAAGCCGGAGAAAACATTAAAACCATTCAAGACATGTTGGGGCATTCGGACGTTGAAACAACTTTAAATTGTTACAGTCATGTACTGGAAGATATGAAAAAGGGAGCCGCGGATAAACTTAAATCTATCTTTGGCGAAGTATTATCGTCCAATCCAGAACAAGAAAATAGCCCAGAAAACGTCCAGGCTATTAAAAAATGTTATCCGGTTGGGGTACGCTACCATTTATTGTAACTTCCGATCCCCGGGAAGCCCATTTACATTGGAGCGGGAAAAGGGGTTCGAACCCTCGACACCCGGCTTGGGAAGCCGGTGCTCTACCACTGAGCTACTCCCGCCCGCAAATTACTAACAGAGATATTCTATAACATATCACCGGGTTTAGTCAAATAAGCCTTCATTTTTTGTTCATAATAATCCCTTCCTAAACCCATTCCCCGCATAAATTCGAGAATAATTTTGCCTTAATTATTAAAGCTAATATAAATCAGTTGAAAGGAGCTCTTACTTTTGAAAGTTTTATGGAAGGGTGCCATAAGTTTTGGTCTGGTCAATATTCCGATCAGCATGTATGTAGCCACCGAAAACAAGGATATAAAGTTTAATTACCTGCATAAAGAGTGTATGTCTCCGATCAAATACCAGAAGTTTTGTCCCCGCTGTGAAAAAGAAGTCAACAGTGATGAAATTGTAAGGGGTTATGAGTATCAGAAAGGAAATTATGTAGTTATTAATCCAGAAGATTTTGAACGTATTCCCCAGGAAAACACCAAGACGGTTGACATCCTGGACTTTGTAAGTCTGGCTCAGGTTGACCCTATTTATTTTGATAAGACTTATTATCTGGAACCTGCGGCGGGGGGAGAGAAGGCCTATAGTCTCATAGTCGAGGCTATGCAGAAAACCAGCAAAATTGCGATTGCCAAAATATTCATTCGCACCAAACAGTCTCTGGCCGCCATCCGCGTGAAGGATAATGTGCTGGTGATGGAAACCATATTTTACCCGGACGAGATCCGCTCGCCGGCTTCGTTAAATCAGGGTCTGGATCCTGCTAAACTGCATGACAACGAAGTAAAAATGGCCGTAAGCCTGATAGAAAATCTGTCTATCGATTTCGATCCGTCCCGCTATCAAGATGATTACCGCCAGGCTCTGGGGGAGATCATCCAAGCCCGCATTGCCGGCCAGGAAATTGTAACACCAACCCCGACTGCCGAAAAAGGAAATGTAGTTGACTTGATGGAAGCTCTCAAGGCTAGTGTAAAACTAGCGGAGGAGAATCGCAAGGGGGCTGCCAAAAAAGCGGGGGGCACGCGCAAGAAGGCTAAGGCAGGCGGCTAGCCGTGATTTCTCTGTTGCCTGATTTAAACAAGGTCATGGAGCCCGTTCTGTGTCCGGAAGCTTTTGATAGCGAGGAATTTCTGTTCCAGGTTAAATGGGATGGCATCCGGATTCTGGCCGTGGTTGATAATAAGACCCGTTTGATCAACAAGCATATGCGGGATAAAACTGCTCAATATCCGGAATTGCAAAATCTAGGGGGTTCCTTGCCCGTCAGCAGCGCTGTATTAGACGGCGAGGTGGTAGTCTTGAAAGATGGCCAGCCCAGTTTTCCTTCCATTATGAGAAGGGATAAAGCGAATATCCAAAACGTCCCTTATTTAAAGGCTTTACTCCCCGTTGATTACATGGTTTTCGATCTCCTCTACCTGGACGGACAAGATTTACGCAGTAAGCCTATTGAACACCGGCTGGAGCTTTTGCAGCCGCTAATAACCAATCAGGCTAATCTTCACCCGGTGGAAGACTTCTTGGCTGGGAAGTCTTTATTCGCAGCAGTTTTGAATATGGGGATGGAAGGAATCGTCGCCAAGAAAAAGGGGAGCCGCTATTCCCCGGGAAAATCCCACCAGGATTGGCTCAAGGTGAAGTGCCGGCGTACTCAAACCTGCCTCCTGGGTGGCTATACCCTGCGGGGCAAGCTGGTCAATTCTTTGTTGCTGGGAGTCTTTCGCGATGGCAGCCTATTTTATGTGGGCCGGGCCGGCAGCGGGTTAACCGCGGCTCAGCAGGAAATCCTATCGCAGCAGCTTCCTGAACTAAAAATTAATGATTCTCCATTTGCAAATCTGCCCTCGGGCCGAAAAGGTTACCATTATGTTCGACCCGATATTGGGGTCCTAATCGAGTATTTGGAATGGACCGAGGACTTAAATCTTCGCAACCCCGTAATTAAAGGTTTCATTGATATCGATCCCGCGGAATGTTGTTTTTAGAGATAGGATGTGTATTACATGAATAAAAAATCATCTGCCACTATTGGGGGGCGGGAGTTATCCCTTTCTAATCTGGATAAGATATATTGGCCCCGAGACGGCTACACCAAAGGTGAACTGATTCACTATTATGCAGAAATAGCTTCTTATCTCCTGCCTTATCTGCATGAGCGCCCCCTGGTTTTTACCCGTTATCCCGATGGAATTGACGGGAATTCCTTTTATCAAAAGAACGCTCCTGAATACCTGCCCGATTGGATACCGACCTATCATTGGCAATCTCAAGATAAAACCAGCAACAACTTAATTCTGGCTGAGGAGACGGCTGCCCTGGCCTGGTTGGCCAATCAAGCTCACTTGGAGATTCATCCCTGGCTATCCAGGCAAAATTCTATACTTTATCCTGATTTCATAGTATTTGATCTTGATCCCTATGAAGGTTGTCCCTTTCAAGTAGTGGTGGAAATAGCCCGGCTGTTAAAACAGCTCCTGGATGATATGGGGCTCAGGACCTACCTGAAGACTTCCGGTGCATCAGGGTTGCATATTTTTCTTCCTATCATTAATAAATACGATTATGCGCAGGGAAGAAACTGGGCGGGTAAACTGGCCGGGCTGGTATGCCAGGCCATGCCGGACAAGGCCACCATTGAACGCAGTGTTAAGGATCGAGGCAATCGGGTTTATGTTGATTATATGCAAAATGTAGTTGGCAAGACTCTCTGTTCCCCCTACAGTGTGCGACCTCGGGATGGAGCTCCCGTTTCCACTCCCTTAAGATGGGAGGAACTGCCCGATATCTCCCCGCGCGATTTTAATATCAAGACTATATTTACTCGAGTGGAGAGATTGGGTGACCTTTTTAGTCCAGTTCTAACGGATAAGCAAAATATCGATGAAGCCATGAGCATTTTGCATTAAGAAAATTTTTTATTCGTGATGGTGAAGAATGATTTTTTGGGGGGGTTGTTGTTCTTGCTGGTGAAGAACGGCTTTCAGGGGCGGTTACCTGGCGCCATCTCTGATCTCGTCCCAGTTGATGAAATTAAAAGGGTCAGGCCATTAACACGTTAGCGGCCTGACCCTTAATTTGGCATGTTTTATTATAGAACTTTAGCCAGCAGTCCCTTGAGCTGGGGAATACCTATTTCCTCGAGCTCGTAGGCTACTCTCACCGCCGGTTTGGTAATGGTCATTACCCGGCGCAGATCGATGGGGGT
>JBAYYO010000214.1:0-4342 GCA_041672985.1 Syntrophomonas sp.
GTTAGCCCTCCAATTGTAACCGTATATTGCCTCCCCTGACGCTAAGGTAAGGTCCACATCACATTTCGGGTTATTATAAAATCGAAGCTCTCATCAGGAAAATCAAGATTATGAGCATCCATCTGCCCGTTGTGTTCAGTACTTGTTAATCCTATCTTGCACCATCATTTCTCCTTCCCTACTTCAACTTATTAAGAATATTTAAACACCGGCTATACAGCTTTTCTTCACGTTACCGGATAGAGCAATAATTTTGACCGGGATATCGTAAAGCTCCTCCATATTTTTCTCAGAGATGACCTCATCAGGCTTACCAAAATGAACAAACATACCATCTTTCATCACTGCCGTATAATCAGCAACTTCCAAAGCATGATCCGGGTAATGTGATGTCATTACGATACCTACTCCCTTATCCTTTAAGGTTTTCACCATTTGCAGAAACCGGTATTGGTTGCCAAAATCCAAATGAGCAGTAGGTTCATCCAGCAGCAAAATTTGCGGCTGCTGAGCCAAAGCAGCTGCCAACATAACCAACTGCCGTTCACCACCCGAAATATTAGTATATGGCTTGGCCGCCAGATGTATAATGCCTAAAAAGTCCAGATTATCTAATGCGATCATAGTATCTTTTTTCCCTGGTGCTGCCAGATAACCGAAGTGAGCGGTACGTCCCATTATTACCACATCAAGGACTGAAAATGGAAAGGTCGGGACATGCATTTGGGGAATATAGGCTACATGAGCTGCCAATTCTTTTGTACTGTAATTTTGTACTGGTCTTCCATTGTAATATACCAGCCCTTTGGTGGGAGCAAACTGATTTATTAAACACTTTAATAATGTACTTTTCCCGGTTCCATTAGGACCAAGAATACAGAACACATTAGGGGAAGCCACTTTAAATGAAATGTCATGAAATATTTCCGGTCCGTTTTTATAATGAAATGCTAAGTTTGCAGCCTTTATTTCCATTACCAGTTCACCTTCTCACTGAGCATAAAATATGCAAATAAAGGTGTACCGACAATAGCTGTTATTACTCCCAGAGGAATTTCTACCGTCATCAATGTCCTGCATAGATCATCAATAAGCAATAGATAGGCAGATCCCAGAAGAATGCATACCGGCAATAGTTTTCTAAAATCTGGACCCACCAACATTCTACCTATATGGGGAATAACCAGGCCTACCCAGCCGATAATACCTGATATGCTGACGGCGGCAGCGGTTAGAAAACTGCAGCAGATAATAATAATAATCCTGTCTCGTCTTACATCAACTCCAAAGGATTTGGCTTCTTCATCACCCAAGCTCAATACATTAAGCCTCCAGCGATATAACCAAATTATGCCTATGAAAAAAATGAAAAATAGCAGGGATGTCTTGAACAAATCCACGTTAAGAGACGCTAAGCTGCCCATGAGCCAAAATACTATCGCCGGAAGTTTTTCAAACGGGTCTGCGACAAACTTGATTAGTGAAATAAGAGCGGAAAATAAAGATCCCACAATTATTCCACCTAACACCAAAGTTATGGTTGAGTTTTTTGCTTTATAGCTCAATAAAAAGGTTAACCCTACGGCGACCAGGCTAAATAACATCGCAAAAGACTGAATGGCATAAGAACTATTAAACATAAGAATGGCTAATGCCGCTCCAAATCCAGCCCCATTGGAGACGCCCAAAGTATAGGGTGATGCCAGCGGGTTGCGAAAAATACCCTGAAAAACGGCCCCGGATACCGCTAAAGCGGCACCAACCACCATAGCAGCAAGAATACGCGGCAGACGAACTTGTAAAATCATGTTTTCTGCCAATGGAGACCAAGTTCGTTCGAACGGTACAATTTTCTGGAATAGTATTTGACATACTTCAAAAGTTCCTACTTGATACTTACCTACCGTAAGTGATAACAAGAAAACTGCCACGACAAGTGCACTCAAGATTAACCACAGCAGCTTATAGCTTTTGCTGCTCTTAATCTCATTTACTTTTGATATTTCATACATGTAACAATGTTCCTTCCCAAACTGCAAAAGAAATAAACCACTGCAAAGAATTACATATAAATCCAGATGTATCCGAATTCGTTGCAGTGATTATGAAATCAATTATACTTAACGATCATAATTCTAGAGATCGTTGACATTGCCTTGGGGAGCAAAACTGATTATTGAACGAACTACTCTTTGTAATCAATACCATAGAAGTTTTTGTAAAAATACTGAACCATTTTATCCAGATCAACTTCTTTAAAAGCTTCCGGATATAATGTTTTTGCCAGCCATATTTCTCCTAAAGCCATCGATTCAGGGGTTGGATTTCCCCAAGGTTTTGTATAGTCCGGTGCTATTATAAGTTTGCCCTTCTTTACAGCATCAATTTCAGCCCATGCTTTATTGTTCTTTATTTCATTTAAGACGGATGCGTTACGACTTTGTACAAAAATAACTTGTGGATTCCACTGGGCGACTTGCTCAACCGTGACCTGCTTATATCCTTTGATTGTTTCTGCAACATTGCGGGCACCCGCTTTGGCCATAGCAACGCCAACATATTTTCCGGTCCCATATGTGTTCATTTTTTCATTAGCCATATATACTTTAATTCTGTCCTTTTCTGGTATCTTATCCAGGTGCTGTGAGACAATAGCTCGGTTAGTAACTACATAATTCCACAATTCGGCTGCTTTTTCTTTCTTGCCTGTGATTTGGCCAATCAGAGTTACGGCTTGCTTAAGGCCTTCGGTATAAGCTTCATCCGGATTTACCAGATCAGGATGTATGGTTGATGCTTGCTCCTTATCTGCTACATATAATGTGATTGTAACAACAGGAATACCGAGTTTCTCTAGCTGATTAATTGACTCCTCCGGTATCTGGTTGGAAACAATTACTACATCAGGTTTTAAATTAGCAACAGACTCTACATTCAAGCTTGAAATGGTCCCAGGATACCCCAATTTTCTGATTCCAGGGAAAACATCAGCAGCATAGCTTCCCAGCAAGGTTTCCCATTCACTCAATACACCTACCAGTTTATCCTGAGCTTGTAGTTCAAGAATTATATCCAAGGTGTGGTGCTGCAGACATACTATTTTATTAACATTATTCGGTATTTCTACATTACGGCCTAATTGATCAACAATCGTATAAGTCTGCTTGTCTGTTTTAACCGATTCTTTATCTGCCGACCCATTTTCCTTTCCGCAACCGGACATTAGAATCATCAAAAGAAAAGTACACAAAAATAGGATTGCTATAGCTCGTTTGTTTTTTTTCATCATTTTTTTATTTCCTCTCTAATTAAAATATTGGGGAACATATAGGACGTTTAATTTTAGCACCATTTAGAACATCCTTTTGTTCCAACCTAATTACGATGTGACGATAAAGATGCTAAACTACCAATGAATGCAAATCGAATAAACTTATCAAATACCTCCTTTCCAAACGCGACAAACTATCACATTCCAACGATCTGATGTTCATATTCCACATCGCCAATCCAAGGAAATTATATGAAGCATCCTTTTTATATTTAATAACTAACAACCAAACAAATAAAAAGGCGAGTCGCGAAAAAGCAGACTCACCCCAAAGCATGGCATAATTTGTCTTTCTCCTTTCCACAATGGGAGGTGCATCCATTTCCAGATACACCCTACAGGCCTGAAAACCATGATTTTCACCTTAGGTTGACAGACTCGGAGCATATTAAATTGTACTTAACTATTTTCGGCATAAAAGTCTGATATCCTGCCAATATTGCTTTCTTTTTTCCTTACTACTGCGACAACCAAATAATTCTCATCACGGTGTTTTTGCTGCACAATTAAATTACCCCAATTTTGATAATACCAACTGGTCCAGCCCGGTTAATGGGGATGAATATTTATTTAGGTTGCACGGCATCCCTTTTCAGTCTCCTCTTACAGCTATATGGAATACGAATTTGTATCTTAACAGTGAATGTACTTCGAAAGTAGTACACCGGTAAAAATGGGAATATTTACTGCAGCAACTTATGTTAAAATAAGAAATGGAGTTGCCGTTTGGCGGTTGGTTCATCATCCCCTCTGGAAGGGAGGTGATGACTTATGATTACATATAGCGAGTTGTTTCAATTTTGCTTGGTAATCGTAGGAATTATTTCCCTGTGCTACATGCGCAGAAAATAACACGACCGCCTGAGTAGGCGGTCTCACAACTTATATGAACCTGCCGCCGTACAAAAAGCGGCAACTCCTTTATTAGCATTATGATAGCATGCTGAAAAATATTCGTCAATTAAACCTATATACCCCATTAATAATGAGAGTGCAATTAAAATCATAATT
>JBAYYO010000215.1:0-4317 GCA_041672985.1 Syntrophomonas sp.
GGCTAATATGCGTTTCGGATTATGACTTCCAGCTGGCTCGAAAATACAAGGTGGCTGCTCCGCAACGCATGGCAACCATTCATAATGGTATACCGCCAGGTGATTATCGGCCCGCCGCCGACGGGGACAGCAATGCAGACCATAAGATTAATTTGATAATGGTGGCCCGTTTTTCGCCCCAGAAAGACCAACTTCTGTTGCTCCAGGCGGTAAGCGAGCTGCAGATTGATCATCCTTGGGGAGTTATTCTGGTGGGTGATGGCCCGCTGCTGCCGCTGGCCCGCAATTATACAGCTGGGCTTAATAGCAGGGATAAAATCAAGTTCCTGGGTGACAGATCAGATGTGGAAGATTTGTTAAACCAGGCCCATATATTTGTCCTGACCTCACATTGGGAGGGTTTCCCGATCACGATTTTGGAGGCTATGCGGGCCGGCCTGCCCGTGATTGCCTCGGATGTAGGGGGCTGTCGGGAGGCCGTTGCAGACGGCCAGACCGGTTATCTGGTCAAGCCTGGTGACAGCCAGGGACTGACCCATTATTTAGAAGAGCTGATTTGCAATCGGGACTTACGCTCGAGCATGGGCCAGGCCGGCTATGAACGCTTTATAAACAACTTCACCGCAGATAAAATGGTGGAAAAAACGCTGCTCGTATATGATGAAGTGCTGAGGGCATTGGGCCAGGAGAGGTAATTGCTGATGAAATCAAATAAAAGCTTTGTCCTGGGCACCTCCCTTGCAGTTACGGTGGTGGCGGTGGTGTGCAAGATACTGGGTTTTATCCGTGAGATGTCGATAGCCAGTGTCTTTGGCACCAGCAGTCATGTTGACGCTTATATTGTAGCCTTATCGATTCCTTCGCTTTTGATCGCTACCATCGCCGGGGCTATTGGTACGGTGGTGATACCGCAGTTTATACGCAAGCAGGTAGAGGAGGGCCGAGAGGCTGCTTTGGCCCTGGCGGGAACTATCTGGAATGTTCTGCTGCTTTTTTCCATAGTAATCATTATAATTTGTGAACTCCTGATGCCGACGATAATACATTTGGTAGCCCCGGGATTCAGCGGAGCGGTATTTAATGAGACGGTCTATCTGGCCCGCATTCTAATGCCGACCGCCTTGTTTCTGTGTCTGCTGCCGACCGCTCGGGGTATCTTGAATTCACTGCAAAGATACTTATTAACAGCCAGCGTGGAACTGGTTTTAAACATTATCATAATTATGGCCCTGCTCTTACTGGCTCGCCATTATGGAATAAAGGTAGTGGCAATTGCTACTCTGGTCGGTCTGGTCATACAGCTCTCCATTTTATGGCCGAATCTACGGGGTTACGGTTTTAACCCCGGGCTGCGGATCGACAGGAGTATTCCTGAATTACGTACTATAATCCGCTTGGCTGTACCGGTAGCGATTGGTTCAGGGTTGGGTTCAATTAATCTGTTTGTTGATCGGATAATGGCATCTGGTTTGCCGGCCGGCAGTGTGGCTGCCCTCAATTATGCCAATTTGATTTATGCCATGCCCATGGTATTTATTGCCCCGGCGGTTAGTATAGTGCTATATACGGTTTTGGCCGATATGTTCGCCCGCAATGACGTAAGAAGGGTAGTATACAGCGTCAGGCAAGCTCTCTCCATGTTTGCTTATTTAGGTTTCCCCATGGCGGCCGGAATGTATTTGCTGGCCATGCCGCTGGTGCAGATAATATATCAGCGGGGAGCCTTCCAGGCCGAGGCGGTGGGGATAACAGCTGCCATTTTGACTATGTATGTATTAGGACTGCCGGCTTATGCCTGGCGAGAGGTGTGCAATCGGGCCTTTTTTGCCGCTGGTGATACCACCACGCCACTCTACACCAGTATTTTGGCGATTGGCGTCAACATAGTATTAATCCTGGTTCTGGTCAAGATATTATTTGCACCCGGTCTGGCTCTGGCTACTGCCATAGCCTCATGGGTGGGCGCCTTAAGTATAATGTGGGCCTGGAATAAGAAGCATAAGAAAACGGTAAGAGAGGGTGACCTGCGCCCCTTTGACCGGCCCTTCTGGGTGGAAATAGGGAAAATTCTGGCTTCGACCCTGGTTATGGCAGTGGCAGCAGGAAGAGTTTGGGATAACCTCCAGGTGCCTCTGGACGCCGCACTCCATGATGTCCGCTCCGGCAGCGCTCTTTTTACCCTGATCAATTTACAATATTTCGCTGGGGCCGTTTTAGCCGGGGTGGTCGTATATGTGCTCTGCACCGGTTTGCTAAAAAGCGATAACTTTGCTTATTTGTGGGCCTCCGGTAAACAATTGAGGGCTAGAATCCGGACCAAAATAGGCAGCCGCAAAGCTTGAACATTCCGTCTGCCAGCATCTTGGTCAGGCTTGACCGCAATATTCTGGAACCGGTGCAGTCCAAACTGCCTAGTCCGCCAGCATCCTGACCAGGCTCGACCAGTCCATATTCATTGTGGCAACGCAATTACCTTCGCATTTTCATCTCCATAATTCAGTAATGCTTATTCTCATTCTATTAGTTGAGAGTTTTGCATAATAAAAGAATTCAACCTGTCATTCTGAGCGTTAGCGAAGAATCTTGAAGATCCTTCGGCTTTGCCTCAGGATGACAATTCTAAAAATACCGGTAATTTAAAGAAAAAATGAATTATGCAAAATGCTCAACTAAATTTACCCTATATTTTGCCGAACAAAATGGTGCTTACCGATTTTCGTACATTTTAAAGAAAAATTTCACCCCATATGTAAGATGATTGTCGTATTATAAGTATATAGTTTATAGTTAGCCAATTTGGCGGCATTTACCTGTGGAAAAAAGCAGGAAAAAAGGAAGTACAGGTAGAAATAACAGGTAATGTATATAAATGGATCAATAAATTAGGTTAAGTTAATATAATTATAAAGGGTGGTTTTATGTTCGAAAAATGTAAAAGCAATTATATGCGGGTTCTTTTATTGTTAACGGTTGCTATATATATATCATCCCTGCTGGGATCAACGGTTGATAAAGCTACCGCGCAAACCGGCGTAGTGAGCGGGAGTGTGGTCAATGTGCGCTCGGGGCCGAGCACTGGAGATGGAGTAATCGGCAGTCTCTATAAGGATACCCAGGTCAATATCCTGGCCCAAGCAGGTGAATGGTATAATATTCAATTCGGTCAGTTATCTGGATGGATGCACCAATCAGTACTAGCGGCCCAATCATCCCCTGCAACTGGAGCGCCGGCAGCTGTTCCGGTGCAATCTCAGACGCCCACTGTAACCCTGGATGGTACGAATATGACCTTCGATGTTCCGCCTATTATCGAAAACGGCAGGATTCTGGTGCCCATGGCGGCTATTTTTCGGTCCATGGGAGCCACGGTAGATTGGAACCAGGCCGCCCAGACAGTCACTGCCGTACGTGGTGATACCCGGGTGATATTGCCCATCAATTCTACTGCGCCTACCGTCAATGGAGCGGTGTGGAAATTGGACGTACCGGCCCGGATAGTTGGCAATAGAACCCTGGCCCCCCTGCGTTTTGTAGGGGAAGCTCTGGGTGGTACAGTTGTATGGGATGCAGCTAATTTCAGAGCCGTCATGACCAGCCCGCCCGCCGCGGGGGGGGATACAGGCCAGGTAGAGGATAATACAGCCCCGGTCGTTGCTGTAACAATAAGCAGCACAGTAAACCTGCGGGGTGGACCCGATACCACCTACGATGTAGTTGCTCAAGCCAACCCCGGGGAGACATTAACAGTTCTGGGCCAACAGGGCAACTGGTATCTCGTTAACCGGGGGGAAAGGAATGCCTGGGTGGCCGGTTGGATCGTTAACTTGATCCGTGAGGGCGAAGCAATGCCTCCTGGGGTCAAACCACCGGTGGTAACCCCTCCCGTAGTCAATCCTTCCCCGGATCCGGGGTCCCAGTTGGATGGACTGACTATTTCAGCGCAGCGGACTGCGGAAGGTCTCAAGATAGTTATGGAGTCCGGATCAAAGCTAAAAACGGAGCAAAGTAAAGGCAGCGGCAGTATCAGTTATGAGTTTGCTGACTGCCAGATAATAGGAACAACTAATCTGCAGGAGTATCTGGGTTCTTCCCTGGTGACGGTGCAGGGCAGTTCCTCAAATCACAATGCTTTAGTAAATGTGAAGTTCCCCACCTGGATGCAATATAAGACTGCATCCGAGAATGACGGCAAGAGGGAAGTTCTTATCATACCTAACTATGTCAGTGAAGTAACGCGTAAAGCGTTTGGCAGCAGCGGGGAAATTATTACTATAGGTTCAACCGGTTCCCTGCAGTATACATCTAATATTAGCAGCA
>JBAYYO010000216.1:0-4310 GCA_041672985.1 Syntrophomonas sp.
AAATTGTATTTTGTGCATAAGGATTCACTTTAAACAATTTTTGTTTTCTCCCGGGTATACGGTCATTTTGATCGGGAATTGCCCGGATATAGCCGTGATATTCCAGCAGCATAAGAGCTTCCTTTAATTCATCTACTTTATAGAACGTAGCTCGCAATGCTTGATGACATTCACGCTGAGTAAATTCGCTAATATGCCCTTCATTTATCCATCGAATGATACGCTTTGCCTTTAAGATTTCGATATCATCTGCGGCGTCCATAGTCGTATAAGCTATTTTGCAGTGGTTAACCAAGTATTCACTAAGGGCCAAAGCTCTCGCCATGGTGTCAGCCTCCACTATTAACGGCTTTTCTTGGTCTGCCACGTGTTCGGCCAAGTGCAATAAACCGGCGATGCGCACTAGTTGCCCACTTAATTTAGCAGCCCAGTCAACTATGGGGCTTAATTCCCCTTCCGGTCTCAGTTTCGGTTCGAGCTGCTCTTCGAATTCAATCAGCCGAGCATTAGCTTCCGGGGAAAGTTTTAAAATTTTTGTTTCTCGACTGCTCCAATTTTCAGCGAGCAACCTCAGGATGCCGTTCCAGTATCGATCCCTGACATCCTTAGGTATCGGTTCAGCGTTCACTTGGCGATACCCCAGCGGGGAAGAGGGGACAGCGTAGAGAAACCGCCCAAGGAAGCCTTTGTGCCGGAATTCAGGCTTAGCGGCTAATTGTTTCAATATAATAGGTTGAACACTGGCCGCCACGGTAAAGCGGGGCTCATCAATGTATTGTGCCGCACGTCCAATTCGATCCTGCCGAATTGGGTCTCCACTATAACCTTTCAATAAAGCGTCAAAAGCCGAATTATTTGAGTTGTATTTGCCGCTGGCATTGGCGAATAGTTCACCTTCTGCCGAAAAGTTGCATATGACACCATCGTTCTCAGCCGCGAGCTTAATTAGCTTCTCCTCAGTAACATCGCCGGTGACAAGCGTCGGCATCGCGGGTTCTGAAGTTCCAGCTATTTCTCTGGCTAGATCCTCTATGTCGGCCTTTATTTCCGCTGCGGTTTTGCCTGTTGATTTTGTGCCTTTAGCGGAGCCACCATTTCGCGCCCTGACATAAGATTTCTTCAAGTCATCCATCTGCGCCTTAAAAATATCCAGTTCGTGTTTGCGGATTTCATACTCAGGACGTTTCTCTTCAATAAGCTTTTTCTCAAAATAATAGAGGGGGGCCGTCGCCTCCCGCATAGCACCACTCTTGCGGTTGCCTGTTACGAGCAAGACCAGGATGTATAAAACTAGTTGTTCGTCCCAACCTGGACGGGCCTCAATTTTGTAGGCCCTGGATATCGCGGCTGCTAGTGCCGCCAAGAATAGCAAGCCAGGCATATCTTCAGGCACCTGCATCTCCTTGGCAAGTGCCTTTACAAAACCATGCCCCCAGTCCGGAAGTACCTCTGTAGGGAATGGTAATCGTTTATACTCCAGGAAAGGGATCGGTTCCGCCCATTTCTCAGCCTCATTTTGCGATTCTGCTTGCCGCTCCGGCCGCCCATCCCAGGCTTCCTCAATAATCTGCTTCAACTCATCTTTGGTGTAAGTTTTTAGCCAATCGCTTACATCGCCTTTATCAGGAAGTCCAGGCAGTTCTATGATTACAACGTCGCAACCGCAGGAAACAAGCTGCTCTGCTACAGACTGCCCATGTTTGCGCCCCGGATCGTCATTATCGGGGAGGATTATCACTTTGCTGCCAGGAGGAAAACATTTGCTGTGTGATTCCTTCCATTTGCCAGCTCCACTGTGATTACAAGTAGCGGTAAATCCTAATTTGCATAGGTTTTCTACGTCTTTTTCCCCTTCAACTATCAGAATCATTTTCTTGTCATCCAAAGCCTTTTTGAGTTCTGGTAGTCGGTAAGGTATCGGCTCAACTCCCTGGAGGTTCCATATATAGTCCCCTTTGCCATCCGGCCTGCGCTGCCTAAAGTCCTTTGGTTCATACCGTATTGTCTGGAAGATTAATTTGCCATGGAGGTCCTTATAATCATATGTTGTAAGAATGCGCCGCTCCTGTTTATTCGATTCATCTTTATCACGGGCAGTAAATAGGTTCTTCATCTCCAAGCCCCAAGCTTTAACTATATCGCGGTTATCACACCCTGCGTGGCATTTTAATAAGACCCTTCCATCTTCGGCCTCTGTTATATGCAGGCTCGCCTTGTCGTCCTGGTGGCAGGGACACTGGCACATCCACTCTTTGGGCTTGATCTGTTTGGAATTTTGGATTACTGCCAGGATTTTATCTATAGGTTTGTTTGTGCTATAATTTATATTAGGATATGTTATATTAATCACTTCCTTTTGACCCACTAGTGTGACCTAGTGGGTTCTTTGTTTTTCTCCATAAAAAAAGAGCCTATTTCGGGCTCTAATTGATTAGTTATCGTATTCATTATTCCCCCATCGATATAATTTTCTTCGTATATCCTTTGGGATAGCAAAATCTTCGGGTATAACTCTAACTAATGGTTTGCGTTTATGTCGCCCTCGTTTTCGGTCCTCGAAATATTTATCCAGTTGAGCATAATGAGAAAGCTGGATAAAAGTGCATCCTATTAGCGGGGCCAATTTAGCAACGCCTGGATGTCCCATTTCTCTAGCCACATTCCTAATAAGCGTAACTTTTTCGTCGAAACCATTAGCTTTTACTTTATATTGGTAAGCAATATTATACAAATCCATGTTTATTTATCCTCCATTTTTTTGCCGATGTAATCACCTAGCGGGCGTATTCAGTTTGTTTATAATTTCCTATTTACCTCCTTAGTTTGCTGCTCGAAAATACTGCATGAGTGCCGCCTTGCTAACTAGAAACTTTTTGCCGTGTCTTACGGAAGGGAAGTCTGGCCGTGAAAACAATGCATAAGCTGCACTTTTTCCGCCAGGGTAATCTGCTTCTACAAGCAGTCGGGGTGTAATTAAATCGGGTAACTTATCAAACGAAAATCCTTGTTGGTTCATTCGCGCTTTCTCCTTTCATAAATTGCGGATGTTATGCTGTTTATATCCTTTTGTATACCGCATTTTCATGATACAATAGCACTGTGAACGCTGTGAACACTGTTAATTGAGGGGAGAAATGATGTCAAAGAATGAAATATTGGTATCCATAGTCACACCCAAGCCCAAACCATGTGTAGCCAGAATTGAATATGCTGAAGTTTCAAAACAGATCCGAGACATTGTAAGTGTTATATGGCCTGATGAACCTCAGCCATTTAGCATGCCTTATTTGGTGTGTGAAGAAATTAAAAGCGGTGATTCGGCTGAATTTGAGAAGCTATATCCCTTAGCAATTAAGTACCTCATGGGCCAGGCATTATTTGCTAAGGTTTCCCTAGCTGATTTTTCCGAAAGTTTGGTGGTGTTTTGCGAAGGGTTCGGAAGATTGTTTGCTGAAAGTCGCATATCAGTTTTAGAGGCGCGCCAGAGGGTGGGGTGGCAATGGTGGTTTTTGATTATTCTGGAGAGCTCAATTAAAAAAGAAGCAGCCAATAAAGGCTACAGAGCCCTGCTCAGACAGAATGTATATGATCCCTATATGAAAGCTCTTAGCAACTATCCTGATCATGAAGGGCCCTTCTTAATTGACTTTGTGGTGTTTAATGAGAACGATGACAAAGCACAGTTCTTGGCACATCCGGCAAAAAAAGATTCGGAAGGTTTTATTTTACCTAGTAAGAATAGAGGACCAAAAACAAATTATAATGATGAAGTAATGCTATGGTGCCAGAGTGTTGCACTAATGAATCTTAATCGTTTTCTTAAGAAAAACATTAGATATGTAACTAAATACGATATTATTCATGGATTGACACTAAATTTGAAGCTAAAAGATCAATACACTGCTGCTACACTACAGTTTCTTGAAGGAAAGATTGACTGGCTTAATCCTTCGAATGTTGCCGTGCTGAAAGATAAGCGGGAAAATGATTATGAAGCCAGTTTAGCAAAAAAAAACCGAAGGGATGTACTGGCAAGGTTCCGCAATTGGAAGAATAGACCAACGGCTAAAAAAAAGATAACCGAACCAGAATATAATGAATTGGTAAAGTATAGCAAAGACCTTTTGTCACAACATTTAAATAAAGAACAGATGGAGGAAGAGTTGAAGTTGCACCTACAGGAAACAAGAAAAAAGAAAAGCGGCAATCGGAAAAAGACAAAGTATAACAAATAGTCCCCGGTGGCGATAGTGGGCATGGTGGCATTGATGAGATTTAATAAAGAGTGAGGATAGTGTTCTGACTATGTG
>JBAYYO010000217.1:0-4305 GCA_041672985.1 Syntrophomonas sp.
TAGTCGTTTCGCTATCACAAAAAGCATAACTAAAAAATCGCTGCTTGCATTTTCAGAAACAGTTAGAAAAGAATATACAACAACCGACAAAACCATTGGCTCTCTTTTTCGATTGCTTGATGCTCTAATTGAAAAGGTTTCAACAGATTATGCTGACCTCTCCACAGAAGATAAATACACTTTGATACTTGATATATTTGAAAATCGACAGTTAAAACAAGCAATGGAATATGTTGATTCAAATATAATTCTTACCACAATTCATGGAGCAAAGGGATTGGAGTGGGACTATGTAATCATTACAGACATGGAAAGAAGCTGTTTGCCAGCCTATCCGATTTGCAAAGATTGTAGCAACTTTAGAGCAACTTTTCAAAACCACAAGTGTTCGCTGCCTAATCCTATGGATGATGGATTTAAAGAAATTGTATTAGACGAACTTTCGGTGTTTTATGTAGGCATAACAAGAGCACGGCAACAAGCATATATCTCCGCAAGTGCTGTGAATGCAAATGGGTATAGTAGTATAGTTTCTTGTTTGGCTAATATTGCTGGTATAAAACTGGTAAAGGCAGATATGGTGACAACTCCATAGGGGTGTGCAAAAGCGGTGCATCTTTTAACGATTTGATTTGACCGGTGCATTTTATCAATAGTTAGTTCCTTTGCCACCGGAGATGACAGGAATTTAACCCCATGTATTGACTTGTTCCCGAGAACGTATAAAAACAGTAGAACTGTTCCCGCGAACAGAGAGTGCCCAAAAAACCATCGTTGACCTGTTCCCGAGAACGGAAAAAACTAAAAATACAGACCAGACATCAAGCTGATGCTATCGTGCCACGTTGAGACAGTAGTATTGATGTCACGAAAAGATAAATAAATAGGCTCAGAAGCGCTTAAATCAAAGGTTTTCAGACTTTCGGTAACAATCATTGATTGCTGGGAACCTTATTGCCTGTCAAAATTTTCCTCATTTTTTCAGGTCTGCGAACAGTTCATTCAAATCGGTATACCCTTTCACGGACGGGTCTTTCACAATCCGTTCTGCTTCCAGCATAGCCGCGATAGTCTCCTGGTTAGGTTGATTCAGCGTAATATCGAAAGGAATGCCGCCCTGGCGCAGAGACTGGCGGACAAAGATATTGAATGTCGTGTAATAGTATATGTAATTATTCTTATCTTTATCACCATTGTACTTAACACACGACGGAGATGTTGTCACCTTCCTTTTTCTACTTAGAAAATTACCCCGTACCCCATGTCACACCCAAAACAGGATATGACACCCCCAGCCGGTTTATCGCCGAAGTATCCCATGAAAACTATATGATACCCGGATTTTATAAATCCTCACGAGAGGATGAAGATATAGAAGAATAACCATCATACTGACCCCCACAGCCAATTTATGGTTGTGGAGATTCTTTTTATTTGCCATACTGTTATACGTAGAGGTGCAATTATGATTTTTATTCACCAAATAACGACTGAAAGAGGGGTGAGATGATTGAAAACATCGTTGTCAGCATTCCCAATGCCTTGCTTGCGGGCGGTGTTGTCATGTACCTGAAGAAAAACCCGGATTTCAAAGTATATCGCGAGGACAATCCCCTTGGATTTGAGGATTTGTGTATCGCCTCAAAAACAGATGTGCTGCTGGCGGAGGTACGGGAGAGACCTCCCCAAACCCTCGATGAATGGAATATCCGGGTAAAAGAAGTCAAAAAAAAGCTCCCCGACTGCAAGGCGGTTTATATTGTTGACGAAAACAGCTCACCCGACCTGGCCGACCGGGTGGCACAGGCCCGAAGCAACAGGCTCATCGACGCCTTTGTCTATGGCACGGTTTCGGGCGAGTTCATCGGCAGTCTTTGAGGAGGGGAGTACACATTTGCATACAAGATAACAGGATAGAAATCCATGCCCTTGACACAATAGGTAAAAACTAACAAGAAGATAAAAGGGGGAAAGGAAGGTATCAATCACAGAGAGGAAAAAAGGAGTGAAATAAAAATTGAAGAATAATAAACGTTCGTTTTATCGCAAAGTAAGTATCGTGACACTGTTATTGTTTGCAATGGTAATGATCATGCCCATGGGGGCTCTGGCTGCAGGTACATTTAATGATACAGCCGGTCACTGGGCTGAGGATCAGATCAATACAGCCGTTGAAAAAGGATATGCCTCCGGCTATCCGGATGGATCCTTTAAACCAGATCAGAACATATCCCTAGCAGAGTTTATGGTTCTGGTCAACAAAGTTTTCGGTCTCACGCAAACCACAGAGATAAGCTTTTCCGATGTTGAAGCCGGTGCCTGGTACGAAGAGGCTGTCGGCATTGCCAAAGCCAGCGGGTACATCAGCGGTTATCCCGACGGAACGATGAGACCCGATGACCCCATCACCCGTGAAGAAGCAGCTTCGATCATAATGCGCCTGAAAAATCTCACCACTGAAGGATCGGCGGCTGATCAATTCTCAGATGCAGAGATCATGACCTGGAGTAAAGGCGCCATCGGTGCAGTAGCCGAAGCGGGAATTATGAAAGGATATCCTGATAATTCCTTTAAACCGCAGAATTATATCACCAGAGCAGAGGCCATCGTCGCCTTGATTACGGCCTTCAATTATACGATCCCCTCGTTAGAAACTCCTGCGCCGGATGTAAAGGCCAATAATACGAAGGATACCGTTACCGGCTTGACCAGTGCAATGGAATACCAGCTGGATGATGGGGAGTGGGTCCCCTATGATGCTGACGAATTCGCCAAGCTGGATCTCAGCGGCAACCATACCCTGCTGGTTCGCTTCGCAGCAGACGGTGACATACCTGCCAGCCCGGCGACTAAATTGTCCTTTACCCGCGCCTATAGCGACAGCAGCAGTAAAGTAGCCGTCAAAGGTATTAGTGTGGATCCAGAAGAGTTGACTCTGACTGTTGGAGATACTGCAAAAATAACCGCAACTATTGAGCCTGGTAAAGCTAGCAACAAAAAGGTTACTTGGTCATCAAGTACTGAAGACGTAGCAACAGTAGATGCTGATGGAGTAGTAACAGCAGTAGCCGACGGTACTGCGACGATTACTGTAAAGACTAAAGATAGTGGATTTGAAGCGACCTGTGAAGTAACAGTAGAAAAAACATTTCAGGAACAAGTAGAATCGGCAATTGATTATCAGTATAATCCGGAATATTTATATAATGGTAGATTAGCTCCAGATGGTCCCTACTGGGTATGGTCATATACAGAGATTAATGTGGTTCAAGCAGTGAACGATATTGATAGATACTTAGGAGCACTTTATCGGCAAGATGGTTCAACGATTGATTCAATAAGATTTGAGGGGATCGATTATTTCTGGAATGACACAGGTTCTCGAGAAGGTAGTAACTGGGAAAATAATGGGACTAATTTGATAAATACACTGGAATTGGATATCACCAGTAATCCAGAAAATTGGCCGATTCGACTAAACTCATTAACATTGAATAATCGTGATAAGGGACTTAATTTAAATTTCAACTTGGTAGTAGAATCAGTACCAGTAACCGGAGTAACATTAGATCAATCAACGCTAACCTTAATAGCAAGCGGATCAGAAACATTAGTAGCAACAGTGTCACCTACAGAAGCAACAAATAAAAAAGTTACTTGGAATTCAAGTAATGACAGTATAGCAACTGTAGATGCAACTGGAAAAATAACAGCAGTAGCAGTAGGAACAGCAACAATAACAGTAACCACTGAAGATGGATTAAAGACAGCAACATGCGACGTAACGGTAAACAAGTGAAGCTGATGCAATAGCAGCGTTGGATACAACAGTTGGAGTAGTTGGAACAAAAGGTGAAACAGGTACAGCAGACATAGCTTGGACAATAGCAAGTTATGATGAAAATACAGCAGCTGATTATACAGCTACAGGTGTATTAACATTACCAACTGGCTGGACAGGAACCGCATCAGATGTAACAGCAACAGTAGTTGTTTGTTAGATGACAAACCGCTGTCGGCAGAAACTGCAATTTAAAATTATGCAAAAGGAGCCAACTAGCGACATTTTAATACCGGAGCGACAGTTTTAAGCCGGGGAAATAACACACTCTTGTTCTTAGTATAGAAAACTTAATAGATGATAAGTGAGCCATGATGCATAGCACCATGGCTCACTTAAATTCAATAGTGAATCAGTCAAATTAATAAGCCATTAGCAGTTTCTTTATCAATACAGTAACTCTAACGCAAGGACTGGTTGTTGCTGGCAGCAAGTATGATTTCTGCGTCGATGGACAGTTTTTT
>JBAYYO010000218.1:0-4276 GCA_041672985.1 Syntrophomonas sp.
TGTCATAGTTCATAGGATAGCCCATTCTGGTAACCATCTGACAAATGGTCTGCCAGTTGGCCTGGCCGGGGATAGGTTCAATCGCTTTACGAACCCTTTGGACGCGCCGCTCGGTATTGGTAAAGGTACCATCGCACTCAGCAAAACTGGCCGCCGGCAGAATTACATCCGCATATTGGGCGGTTTCGGTTAGGAACAGTTCCTGAACCACTAAAAATTCCAAATGTTCCAATGCGGCTCGGATATGATTGGCATCCGGATCAGTTAAGACCGGATTCTCACCCAGGATATACATGGCTTTCACTTGGCCATCATGAGCTCCCGCAAACATTTCCGGAATCTTAAGTCCCACTTTGGCAGGAAGCTTCGCCCCCCAGGCTTGCTCGTGTTTTTCCCGGGCAGCATCTACGCCTACTCCCTGGTAACCTGAAAATACGTTAGGTAAGGCGCCCATATCACAGGCACCCTGAACGTTATTCTGGCCGCGCTGCGGGCAGACTCCGGTTCCTGGGCGGCCCAGGTGTCCGGTCAACATAGCCAGGTTGGCACAGCTCATAACGTTGCGGGTTCCGCAAATGTGCTCGGTAATACCCAGGGTGTAGAATATCATGGCTTTATCCGTATTGGCATAAAGCCTGGCTACCGCATACAGGTCATCTACGGAGAGGCCAGTCAGTTCTGCAACTCTCTCCGGGGTATAACTTTCCACAATGGCCTTGAGTTCTTCATAATTCTCGGTACGTTCCTCTATGAATTTCTTGTCTTCAAGGCCTTCTTTAATAATTATGTGCATTAGTCCATTAAGAAGAGGTATATCGGTACCTGGCTTCAGACGCAGCCAATAATCAGCTTCATCTACCAGATCGATATGACGTGGATCACATACTACTAATTTAGCCCCTCTGCGAGCTGCCTGTCTCATCTTATAACCAATAACCGGATGAGCTTCGGTAGGATTGGTACCGATCAGGAACATGAGCTCGGCCTCATTGGTAATATCACTTATCGGGTTTGTCATAGCGCCGCTTCCAAAAGTGGTGGCCAGACCGGCCACAGTAGGCGCGTGTCAGGTGCGGGCGCAATGATCTACATTATTGGTTCCCATTACCGCTCGGCTGAACTTCTGAACCAAAAAGTTTTCCTCATTGGTACAGCGAGCCGAACTCAAGGCGGCAAAGGAATCAGGCCCATATTTATCCTTGATCTCCTTGAACTTAAGCGCAATTAAATCAAAAGCTTCATCCCAGGATGCAGGTTCAAATTGCCCATCCTTTTTAATCAAAGGGGTCGTAAGTCGGTTTTCGTTATAAATAAAATCCCAGCCGAAACGTCCTTTGACACATAGGCTGCGTCCATTAACCGGACTATCTGGATTGGAAAGAACTCCTATAACTTTTTTGTCTTTTACGGCCAGGTCAAAGTTACAACCAGTACCACAGAAGGGGCAGGTAGTCCTAACCCGTTCTATGTCCCAGCGGCGAGCCAGGCCTGACATGGTCTTTTCGGTTAAGGCTCCGGTAGGGCAGACCGCTACGCATTGTCCACAGAAAACACAATCCGAATCGATATAAGGTACATCCCCAGCCGTGGTTGCCTTGCGGCGGAAACCCCGGTTTAAATAGGACAGATTATCTGCACCAGTCATTTCTTCACAGGCTCTCACACAGGCACCACATAGAATACACTTGTTCAGATCGCGGATGATAAACGGATTGCTGTCATCTATGACATAATCGTGTTTTTCACCTTCAAAGGGGCTTTCTTTTAAACCATAGCGATAAGCGTATTCTGCCAGTTTGCAGGCTCCCATTTTGTCACAGGTCATGCAATCCAGGGGGTGATTGGCAATCAATAATTCCAGAATCGTCCGTCTCGCCTCCACTACTGCGGGCGATTCGGTATGCACAACCATTCCCTGCATTACCGGGGTTACGCATGAGGCGGGCAAAAGGCGATTGCCTTCTACTTCTACCACGCATAAGCGGCATGCTCCTAACTTACTTAGTTCTGGATCGTAACACAACCTGGGGATATCAATCCCTGCATTCTCGGCAGCCTGGAGTACCGTACTCCCTGCCGGGGCTTCAACCTCCTTTCCATCGATGATAAGTTTGATTAGTTCCACTCCCATCACTCCTTTCTAAATACCTCACCTGCTCCGCAGGCAGAAAACTAAAACCTCCAGCCAAGGCTGGAGGCAAGGGTAACTGCATCAAGGTATGGCATTTAAATGCCACATCCAGCAACATCCATCATGGAGGCCGCTGCAATTATAACTCCTTTCCAACCACGGGAGGCAAATTCGTTTCCAAATTTACCCATAGGCTTTGCACCATGGCATCTTACTTTAGGTCCCAAAGCTCGGAATTAACAATTATATTAAATTCTGTGTTGAGACTACACCAATTATATGCCAACTATAAATCTCAACACGTTTATCTATGTTTTACTTCGACAAAAAAGAATAAATCCCTGCCAACATATGCCGGCAGGGATTTGTATAATTTTTTATTATGCAATGTATAAATTAATCCACAAGTCTTGCTACCCGCTTATTCTTGGAATTCCCTCTGATAATATAACAACTTTTCTGGATGTTATTTATTTGGAGAGTCCTAAGGTATCTCTGGCAATAACCAATTCCTCGTTGGTCGGAATAATAAATATTCTCACTTTGGAATCGTCGGCGGCTACATCTACTTCCTTGCCTCTTACTTTATTCTTAGCCGCGTCCATCTTAATGCCTAGCGCTTCCAGGTCCTTGCATATATTTTCCCGCATTTCTATCCCATTTTCTCCAACCCCGGCAGTAAAGACCAGGCAGTCACAGCCATTCAATTTGGCTATATAATTGCCGATATAACCCTTGACTTTATTATAATAAACATCCAAAGCCAATATGGCCCTTTCATTACCTGCTTCAGCAGCTTCCTGAATATCCCGCAGGTCATTGGATACGCCGGATAATCCTAATAATCCTGATTTTTTATTAAAGTAGTTGTTGGCTTCGCTGGCATCCATGTTCAGTTTCTCCATCAGGAAGAATACAATGGCTGGATCGACGTCACCGGAACGAGTTCCCATTACCAGACCTTCCAGAGGGGTAAAGCCCATGGATGTATCAATAACTTTGCCGTTTTTGATAGCAGCCATACTGGCGCCGTTGCCCAGGTGTAGGGTAACTATTTTACAGTCTTCATAAGCTTTTCCTAACATATCTGCCGCTCGGTGAGCTACATAGAAATGAGAGGTTCCATGGAAACCATATCTTCTAACCTTGAACTTCTCATACACATCATAAGGAAGTGCATACATGAAATTGGCAGGAGTCATGGTCTGATGGAAGGCAGTATCGAAAACAGCCACGTGGGGTACATTGGGCATCAGTTCCTCGCAGGCTTCGATCCCCATCAGGTTGGGGGGTTATGCAGAGGTGCCACATCAAAGCAATCTCTAATTACCTTCTTGACCTTGTCATCAATCACTACAGATACTGCAAAATCCTCGCCGCCATGAACAACCCGGTGTCCAACTGCACCGATTTCATCCATACTCTTAATACAACCGTATTCATCGTTTACCAAAACCTCTAAAACAAGTTTCATACCAGCAGTATGATCAGGTAAATCCTTCTTGATCAGGACATCATCCTTGCCAGTCGGTTCGTGCTTAAGGGTTGTCCCCGGAATGCCTACACGGTCAACCAGCCCTTTTGCCAGTACTGATTCATCATTCATATCAAAGACCTGATATTTTATAGATGAACTACCAGCGTTTACCACTAAAACCTTCATTACAAAATTCCTCCTTCTTTCTTATAAAAATTAATATACCATGTATTGACATAAAACCTGGTGCCAGGACACCTAGGATCTAACTGCGGTCATAGCCACTACGTTTACTATATCCTCTACGCTGCAACCTCTGGACAGGTCATTGACGGGTTTGGCAATACCCTGGAGTATGGGGCCGATTGCCTCTGCTTTGGCTAATCTTTGCACTAATTTGTAGCCTATGTTGCCCGCATTGCAATCGGGGAATATCAGGACATTGCACTGACCAGCCACATCACTGCCGGGAGCCTTGGAGGAACCTACGCTTGGTACCAGCGCTGCATCCAGTTGGAATTCTCCGTCCACTTTTAGTTGCGGGAATCTCTCTTTGGCAATAGCAGTTGCCTCAATCACCTTATCAACTGTCGGATCACTAGCACTGCCTTTGGTCGAGAATGAGAGCATGCCAACTTTAGGCTCTTTCATACCACACAGGCTGATGG